>UCOA01000055.1 GCA_900474095.1 Hyphomicrobiales bacterium
CGCCGGCTCGCTCGCCTGCCTGAAGCCGGGCGCTCAGCCGGCCATCCCGGAAGCCGCCGAGGTTGACGCTAGAGTCTGATTGCATCGGGCTCAGCCGAACGTCTGCGCAATCAGAACAGCGAACGTCGTCGCCGTGGTATAAGCGTTTGATTTATCCGTGAAACGCGCGATTTAGCCACGTTGCGTTGTGCCAATTTTAATAAATGTCGCGCTATTCAAGCAGCTACAAAGGCCGCTATTCCCAAGATCAAGGGCGGTCTTACGATGTCGGTCGGCATCTGGCGCTCCATGAGGGAGCATCTCCCAAAATAGATCGCGTCACGCCGCGGCTTTGAAACCCGCGGTCTTCACCATGCGGGGACATTCATGTTCAAGTTCCAAGCCAAATCGCTGGCGACCAAACTGATCGCAGTGACGGGCGGCATCATCGCGCTCGTCCTTCTTGCGTCCAACTACGTGCTGATTTCCCAGACCCAGGACCGTGTCGAAACGCTGGTGCTGGATCAGGCGCGCACCGAGGCGAAGGCGATCGCATCGGACATCGCCAGTAACATCGCCGAGCTTGCAGGCGCCGCCCGCTCGACGGCAGGCGTGATCGGCCGCGGCCACGAAGGCGGCTATCTCGACCGCAAGGGCGTCGTCGACATGCTGAAGGCCAATGTCGAGAAGAACGCGTTCGCGTTCGGCAGCTGGTTTGCCGAGGAGCCGAATGCCTTCGACGGCAAGGCCAAGGACTATGCCGGCAAGAAGGATTTCGGCGCCGCCAAGGATGGAACGCTCAATCCCTACTGGACGAAGGGCAAGACAGGCATCGACTTCTCGACCTTCGATTCCGACTACCCGGCCGAATGGTACGCCCTGGCGGCCAAGAGCCTCAAGGGCGCGATGTCGGCGCCCTACACGGAAACCACGACCGGCGACAACAATTCGATGTCGTCGATCGCCTACCCGGTCATGTCCAACGGCAAGCTGCTCGGCGTCTCCGGCGTCGATGTTTCGCTGACGTCGCTTGCCAATAAGGTCAAGGACATCCGTCCCTTCGGCTCCGGTCGCGTGACGCTGCTGTCGCAGAGCGGCAAGTGGCTCGTGGCTCCAATCCCGGACCTTCTGATGAAGGACTATGACGGCATCGGTGCCGATGTGGTGAAGAACGCGCTTGCCGCGTCGCAGCCGGGCATGATCCACGACCTGAGCTTTGACGGCCACGAGACCTTCGACCGCGTCGTCTATCCCTTCACCCTGCCGGACGTGAACACGACCTGGGTCGTCCTCGTCGATGTGCCGCAATCCGCAATCAATGCACCGATCGTCGACCAGACCTACATGATGATCGTCGGTGGCCTGATCGTGCTCGGCGCTGTGCTTGTCGGCCTCTATCTCGCCGTTCGCCGCTTCGTTCAGAAGCCGCTTGCCAGCCTGGTCAGCGATGTCGAAAACCTGAGCAAGGGCGTCTACACCGCTCCGGTTTCCGGCCAGGATCGCACCGACGAGACGGGTTCGGTCGCCAAGGCACTGGAAGGTTTCCGCCACCAGCTGGCCGACACCAAGCGGCTGGAAGCGGAAGCCCAGCACGAGCGCGAACAGTCCGAGCAGCAGCGCAGCCAGTCCGAGACCGAACGCGCCCAGTCGAATGCCACTCAACGCGAGATCGTCGCCAAGCTTGCCAAGGGCCTTTCGCAGCTCTCCTCCGGTGATCTTGCGTACCGCATCAGCGAGGATTTTCCGGGCGAATACGCCCAGCTGAAGAGCGACTTCAACTCCGCCATGGAAAGCCTCGAGGAGACTATCCAGACGGTCAACAGCTCCGTCCTCAACATCGGCACCGGCACAAGCGAAATCAGCAATGCGGCCAACGACCTCTCGCACCGCACCGAGCAGCAGGCCGCAAGCCTGGAGGAAACGGCAGCCGCGCTCGATCAATTGACCTCGCAGGTCAATGCCAGCGCCGACAACGCCAAGGTGGCGGCGAAATCGGTCGAGACCGCCAGCAACGACGCCGAGCAATCGGGCGAAGTCGTGCAGAAGGCGATCGCCGCGATGAAGGGCATCGAGCAGTCGTCCGGCGAAGTCAGCCGCATCATCGGCGTTATCGACGAAATCGCCTTCCAGACCAACCTTCTCGCCCTGAATGCGGGCGTTGAAGCCGCCCGCGCCGGTGATGCCGGCAAGGGATTTGCCGTTGTCGCCCAGGAAGTGCGCGAACTCGCCCAGCGCTCGGCAAATGCCGCCAAGGAGATCAAGGCGCTGATCAACACCTCGGCCGGACAAGTGCGCGAAGGCGTCGATCTCGTCGGCCGCGCCGGTGGTGCGCTGCAGAAGATCTCCGACCAGGTGGTCCAGATCAATGGCCTGATCCGCCAGATTTCCGGCTCTGCCTCCGAACAGGCCGTTGGCCTCAAGGAGATCAACACGGCGGTCAACCAGATGGACCAGGTGACGCAGCAGAATGCTGCCATGGTGGAAGAAACAACCGCTGCCAGCATGGCGCTGAATGAAGAGGCGCGCGCGCTAAGTACACTCGTCTCCCGCTTCCACGTCGCGCGCCAGGCCCCGGCCGACATGCTGCGCAATACCGCCGAAAAGATGCGGGCACCAGCAAGGGCACCGGCACTGAGCTACAGCGCGCCTGCCAAACCGGCACCGGCTCGCTACGTCGCCCCACCGCAAAAGGCAGCGCCGCAGGTTTCCGGCAATACGGCTCTCGTCCAGGACAACTGGGAAGAATTCTGAGCCGAAAGCCTGCGGGCAAGAACGACCGATACGAACGGCGCCCCTGTGGCGCCGTTTCTGCTTGATCCGCCGGAGCTGTTCCCCAGCACCGAACTCTCGCAGGGGCGGTCGCCAACCTATGGGGGAACTTTTGCGGCACTTATGCGTTCAAGCTGCACTACTGCATAATTCCTTAAATCGGAATCGATTTAAGGATAAAATTATGCAGCAGTTTCAAAGTGCTACAGCGTCCTTAGCGCCTCATATTTGACGCGCGGCGCTGTATCGAGCCGGAGGAGCCCGAAATGCCCGATCATGAACCAACAGTTATCAAAACAGGCGGCGGAAATACCGGATGGGTCGTGGCGATCATTCTGGCGCTTATCGTCATCGGCGCGCTCCTCCTGTTTACCGGCGTTATCGACGTCGGAGGCGGCGGTAGCGGAACGGATGTCAATGTGAACGTCCCGGCCGTCGAAACTCCTTCGACGGAGAAGCCTGCGACAGAGACACCTGCAACCGGCACACCTGCAACTGGCACACCTGCAACCGGCACGCCGGATACGGGCACGCCTGATACGGGCAAGCCGGCAACTGGCGCGACACCCCAGCAATAAGGAAGTCTGCGCCTCGCAGTTTGAGACGGCGCCCTGCGGCGCCGTCGATCCAAGCCAAAGGCTGGCCGTTCGGGCGTTTAAAGACGCGCCAGGCGCTCGGTCAAAAGGTCGAAGAAGCCCTGATCGTCGATCTCGCGCATGACCTTGGCATTGTGCTTCCGGCCGGTCACCTGCCACCAGTCGACGACGGTCATACCGACCGTCAGTTCCGATTTCGTCTCGATTTCGACATTGCAGTCGCGGCCCTTGAAAAGGTCCGGGCGCAGGAGATAGGCGATCACCGTCGGGTCGTGCAGCGGGCCGCCGTCGGAACCGTATTTCTCGATGTCGAAACGCTCGAAGAATTCCAGCATTTCAGCCAGGGCGATAGCGGCCGGCGAGCCGATCGCCTTGATCTTTTCGACGCGGGCCTTGTAGGTCAGCACCCGGTGGGTGACATCGAGCGGCATCATGACGATCGGGATGCCGGACTTGAAGACGATCTCGGCGGCATCCGGATCGACGTAAATATTGAATTCGGCGGCGGGCGTGATGTTGCCGCCCTCGAAGAAGCCGCCGCCCATCATGACCAGTTCGCGCACACGCGGCGCGATCTCGGGCGCCTTGTTGAGCGCCATGGCGATGTTGGTGAGCGCTCCTAATGTGCAGAGCGTGACCGTGCCAGGTTCCTCGGCCAGCAGGGTCTCGATGATGAAATCAACGGCGTGCTGCGGCTGCAGCGGCATGGTGGGCTCATCGACCACGGGTCCGTCGAGGCCTGTCTTGCCATGCACATGTTCGGCGGTCACGAGTTGACGGACAAGCGGCCTGTCAGCGCCGGCGAATACCTTCACGTCGCGACGGCCGCAGAGTTCGCAGATAACCCGGACGTTGCGGGAGGTGAGCGCGACGGGAACATTGCCGGCCACAGCCGTGATGCCGAGCACTTCGAGTTCATCCGGGCTGCCGAGCGCCAGCATGATCGCAGCAGCATCGTCCTGCCCTGGATCGGTATCGATGATGATCTTTCTCGGCATGCGGGTCTCCTTACCAAATCAGCGAGCGGACTATGATTTGCCTCTTCGCCCGGCGCAAGCGCCTTGCGCTTGCTGCGCACAGCTACCATATTAGAGGTCGCGGATGCCGCCTCGCGGGTCCGCAAAACGGTCGCTTGAGAGCCAAGGACTACTGTATGACCCGGATTACACCTTTTACGAGCCCCCTTCTGCTCGGTTTCGATGCCATGGAAAAGACCCTTGAGCGGATCGCCAAGGGCAATGATGGCTACCCCCCCTACAATATCGAGCGCATTCACGGTGACGATTCGGCCGGCGAGCCGGAACGCCTGAGAATCACGCTTGCCGTCGCCGGGTTTTCCGAGGAGGACCTCGACGTCACCATCGAGGAAAACCAGTTGATCATCCGTGGCCGCCAGACCGAAACCAGTGAGCGCGACTATCTGCACCGCGGCATTGCGGCGCGCCAGTTCCAGCGGATGTTCGTGCTTGCCGATGGCATGCAGGTTTCAAAGGCGGAATTGCGGAACGGTTTGCTGGCCGTCGATCTCATCCGGCCAGAACCCATTCGTATGGTAAAGAAAATTAATATCTTAGTCCCAGAGTAGCAAAGCCGGCATGCATTGCCGGCTGCACAAAGGCATACGGCAACCCAAGACGGCCGCGAACTTCGTGCAGAAAACCAATGAGTTGCGGTTTTTCCACGTCCTTTCAGGGCAGAAAGCGCCGCAAAGCCACGGAGTACGACTCATGGGATTGAAACACGTCAGCACGGCCCTGTCGAAGAACGACCTGGCGCATCTCGGCGCCGGCGAGGTCGGCTATATCCGCAAGATGCGCTCGGAGGAAGTGTCGCGCGTCTTCCCGGAAGCCCCCAACATGGATCCGGGCCTTGATCTCTGGGCCCTGTTCGGCGCCGATGGCACGCCTATCCTTCTGACCGACAACCGCTCCAGCACCTTTTTCAAGGCAGCCGAAGACGACCTGAAGACGGTCAGCCTGCATTAAACTTACAGGTTCAGTTTCGGCCCTTAGACACGCCGGAAGGTCAGGTAAGCGGACTTGCGCCCTTCCCGACGCGCCTTGGCCTCGTAGCGCGTGCTCGGCCAGCCGGGATAGGGCGTCAGCCAGTCGCTGGCATTTTCCGCCGTCCAGTCAAAGGCTGCGTGATCGCGGCAGTGCAACAGCGTCCAGTTGACATAGGTATCAATATCCGAGGCGAAGCAGAACACGCCGCCGGGTCTCAGGACGCGTGCAAACCGGTCGAGATTGACTTTAGAAACGAAACGGCGCTTCCAGTGCTTCCGCTTCGGCCAGGGGTCCGGATAGAGCAAATCGATGTGGTCGATCGATGCTTCCGGCAGCCAGTCCAGCACCTGCGTGGCGTCGTCGTCGTGGAGACGGATGTTTTCAGCGCCCCGCTCCTCGATATGGCCAACGAGTTTCGCCATGGAATTGACGAAGGGCTCGACGCCGATGAAGCCGGTGGACGGGCTTTCGACGGCCCTGTGGATCAGATGTTCGCCGCCACCGAAACCGATTTCGAGCCTGACCTCGCCGACGGGATGTCTGAACAACGTCCTGATGTCCGACGGCGCCGCCGCCGCCAGGTCGAGTCGAAGGAGCGGCAGCACCGTTTCGAGATGGGTGGTCTGCAGCGCGCGCAAAGGCTTGCCCTTGCGGCGTCCGAAGAAGGCTTCGGTCGAGCGGCTGCGGTGCTGTTCGGTCATGCGTTGGTCTTTCACCTATAGAAAAGCGGGCGTCTCCCGAAGGGAAACACCCGCTCTTTACTGTCTTCTGCGGTCACGCGTCCACCGCATAATTCCTTAAACCGAAATCGGTTTAAGGATGGAATTATGCGGCAGGTTGAAAGTTCTACAGCGTCCTTTGCGGGTCATATTTGACGCGCGGTGCTGTAGAGACAGGATCAGGCAGCCTTCAAAGTGTCCTCTTTCAGGGCGTCCTTCAGCGGCTTGACCAGATCGAGCTTCTCCCACGAGAAGGAGCCGTCGCGGCCAGCCTTGCGGCCGAAGTGGCCGTAAGCCGAGGTCTTGGCGTAAATCGGCTTGTTGAGATCGAGATGACGGCGGATGCCGGAGGGCGACAGGTCCATCGTCTTGCGGATGGCGTGTTCGACCTGATCCTCGGTCACCTTACCGGTGCCATGCAGATCGACATAGATCGACAGCGGCTGGGCAACACCGATCGCGTAGGAGATCTGGATCGTGCAGCGATCGGACAGGCCGGCCGCAACGACGTTCTTGGCCAGATAGCGGGCGGCGTAGGCTGCAGAACGGTCGACCTTGGTCGTGTCCTTGCCGGAGAAGGCGCCACCGCCATGGGGTGCTGCACCGCCATAGGTGTCGACGATGATCTTGCGGCCGGTCAACCCCGCGTCGCCGTCAGGACCGCCAATGACGAATTTTCCCGTTGGATTGATGTACCAGTTGCAATCATCGGCGATCTCGATGTCGTGCAGCGCTTCGCGGATGTAGGGTTCGACGACGGCGCGAACCTTCGCGGAATCCCAGTTCTCATCGAGATGCTGCGTGGAAAGAACGATGGAGGTCACCGCCTGCGGCTTGCCGTTGACGTAGCGGACAGTTATCTGGCTCTTGGCGTCGGGGCCAAGCTTGCCGGCATCGCCCTGCCCTGCCTTGCGCGCAGTTGCGAGCAGAGCCAGGATGCGGTGCGAGTAATAGATCGGCGCAGGCATAAGCTCGGCGGTTTCGCGGCAAGCATAACCGAACATGATGCCCTGGTCGCCGGCACCTTCGTCGCCCTGCTTATCGGCGGCGTTATCGACACCTTGGGCGATGTCGGCCGACTGCGGATGCAGCAGCACGTCAATCTTTGCGGTCTTCCAGTGGAACCCGGCCTGTTCATAGCCGATTTCGCGGATCGCCTTGCGGGCGGCGGCTTTGAATTTCGCGGGATTGATTAATGGATGCCCGGCCGCGTCCTTTGCGACGTTTCCGTCCTTGTCCTTCTTCAACAGAGTATCAGGCACGCGGACCTCGCCGGCAATGACGACGCGGTTTGTGGTCGCCAGCGTTTCGCAGGCAATGCGAACTCCCCAGGGGTCAACGCCTGCCTTTGCAGCTTCACGATATACAAGATCGACAATTTCATCCGAGATCCGGTCACAGACCTTGTCGGGATGGCCTTCTGCCACGGATTCACTCGTAAACAGGTAGTTTGCGCGCATGCGGGAAGTCCCCTCAAAGAAAAACGGCTTCGAATGTGTTAGTGATAATGCCACGAAAAAACAAGCACACAAGGACATAAATATATCTTTATATGTGCATTGTGGGAACGTTTTTCCTACCTTTTGGCGGTATAAGCGGCATTCCGCGGGTGATGGACACGCGACATCGGAGCGTCCGCTCTATCGGCGTCGTCGCCAGGCACAAAAAAAGCGGCACTGTTCGGCCGCTTTTTTTCAGTTCCGCTTCGGGTGGCGTTATTCGGCTTCCGCTTCCACCGCCAAGGCCTTGACCAGGTCCACCAGCTTGCGGCGCACCTTGGGATCGCCGATCTTGACGAAGGCGCGGTTGAGTTGAAGCCCTTCCGACGACGACAGGAAGTCGACGACGTAGTTCGAGCTGGACGCTTCGGCCATGCCCGACGGACCGGAAGCGCCCGAGTCGCCCGGCGCATCTTCGAAGAAGAAGGATACCGGAACATTCAGAATGCTCGAAATGTTCTGAAGACGGCTCGCGCCGACCCGGTTGGTTCCTTTTTCATACTTCTGGATCTGCTGGAAGGTGATCCCGAGGCTCTCTCCGAGCTTTTCCTGGCTCATGCCCAGCATGGTGCGGCGAAGGCGAATCCGGCTACCGACATGAATGTCGATGGGGTTCGGTTTTTTCTTGTTCTCTATCATAACGGTTTCCTAATAAGCGAGTTGCAGTTGCCCCATAACCTGGCCACTTACAGAGAGCTGACTACACACGTTACGTTGTGTTGCCGGGCGGAAACCCTCTGAACCATAGGTAAAGATCATTGGTGAATACCACTATGCAATTTTAGGGGTTTTTGGTCAATTCTCCCGGGAAATAAAACTTGCACGGGAAATAATCGCGAGAGCAAGGAGAAGGCTCGCGAGCATCATTCCATTTCTCCCCTGCTCCCGAGGGCTCATCGGCAGAGCAAGCTTTCCCGGCAAGATTGTGTCCACGAACCCCCGGGTGCCGAACGGAAAACCCGTAACGATTTCACCACGCGCATTGACGATTGCAGACACGCCCGTATTGGCGGCGCGGATCATCGGCAGGCCCGTCTCGACGGTGCGCAGTTGCGCCTGCTGGAAATGCTGGTACGGGCCGGGCGTATTGCCGAACCAGCCATCATTGGTGATATTGAGCAGTGCATTTGCGGCAAGCGCATCGTTGCCGATCTCACGCGGGAAGATCGCCTCGTAGCAAATCAGCGGGTAGAGCGTCTTGCCGCCCGGCAGGGTCAAGAGCGAGCGCGTCGCGGCGGACGAAAAACCGCCGATCATGTCTGCGGCGATCGCGTTCAAACCCGCGGACATCAACAGGCTTTCGAGCGGCAGGTACTCTCCGAAGGGCACAAGGTGCATCTTGTCGGAAGCGCCGACGATCTGGCCGCGATCATCGATCACATAGATCGAATTGTAGTAGCGCGGCGGCTGGCCGGTGCCTGCGTCCTCAGCCCGGACCGCACCGGCGATGAGGATCTGGCCCTCCTGCAGGACGTCGGAAATCCGCACGAGCGCATCCGGATTTTCGGTCAGGATGAACGGCACCGCGGTTTCCGGCCAGACGACGACATCGGGGCGCTTGCCCTCATCTGCCGCTGGCGCCGCGGTCAGCTCGAGATGCTCTTCGAAGATCGACAGTCGCTCGCTGTCATCGAACTTCTTTGACTGGTCGATCAGCGGCTGTACGAGACGGACGGTGACGGCCGGGTCGGCCGGGGGCGACAGCGGCTCGTTCAACCGATAAAACCCATAGCCGAAATGGGCCGCAACCAGCAGCGCCGCGAGGCCCAGGCCGGTCCGCAAGCCCTTGCGGGTACCGATAAGTGCTGGCGACGCAAAGACAAAGACGGCAAGCATGTTCACACCGGCAAGGCCGATCACCGCTGCCGACTGCATCATCAGCGGCACCGGCATGGCCGCGTAGCCGATCGCGTTCCATGGAAAGCCCGTGAGGATGAAGCTGCGCAGCCACTCGAACAGTCCGAAGGCAAAGGCGAGCGCGGCGATGCGGCCCGCCCCGTCCGACCAGAGAAGGCGAGCGAGCGCCGCCGAGAACGCATAGAAGACGGCAAGAAAAGCAGGCAAGCCGACAACAGCGAGCGGTATGGCCCAAGCAAATTCGTCGGCTTCGACGAGTAACGCATTGCCCAGCCACCACAGGCCACCGAGGAAATAGCCGAAGCCGAAACACCAGCCGACGAAAAAGGCGGGACAGCTGCGCCTCAGCACGCCATGATCAGGATTGCCCGATGCGCCGTCGATGAGCCAAACGAGGACTGGGAACGACAGAAACGGGGCGGCAAATATGCCGAAGGGTGGCAGGGCAAAGACTGCGATCAGTCCGGCGGTAAAGGCCACAAGCGCCCGGCGAGCCCCTGACAACAGCATGATCCTGCCTGCAAGCGACTTCATTCATTTCCCCCAAACCGGCGCGAACCGCACTTTGCCAGACAAGGCATGCGCCGGGGTGCAAACCGTCCATTCGAATCAACGCGCCGGCAGTCTTCCAAAAAAGCGGCTGCTTGTCGTGCCTCGAAACAGTGTCCGGGTGCCGGAAACGAAGCTTTTATCCGGTTTCACGCAGGGATTTTTCATTGCTGGCAAACGGTATTGCCTCAGGGTGCGCATCCTCGTCGCCCTTGAGCGGGCGGCGGCGTGCCGGAGGACGCTTGCGGACGATCCGCACGCGCTTGACCCGTCGGGGGTCGGCATCGAGAACCTGGAATTCGAAGCCGGGGATTGCCTGGACGACTTCACCCCGGGCCGGGATGCGGCCGAGCGAGGCAAAGACCAGACCACCCAGCGTATCGACATCCTCAAGCTGCTCACGCACGTCGAAATCGGGTCCGATCGCCGCGGCAATCTCCTCCAACTCCACGCGAGCGTCGGCGACGAACACGTCGTCGGAGGTCTTGGCGAACATGACCTCTTCATCGTCATGCTCGTCCTCGATATCGCCGACGACCATTTCGACGATATCCTCAAGCGAGGCGAGACCATCGGTGCCGCCATATTCGTCGATGACCAACGCCATCTGGATGCGGGCCGCCTGCATGCGCTGCATCAGGTCGGATGCGTGCATGGACGGCGGCACGAACAGCACCTGGCGAATGATGCCTGCCTCTTCGACGGTCTTCGACAGATCGATGCGTCCCAAATCGAAGCCTGGCTTTGGCTGGCGCACGGGCTTTTCCGATTTTTCAGCCGTGTTTGCGACAGTGCCTGCGGTGGAACGGCTGCTGGCACGGCGCTTGTTGCGCGCCTGCTTGGTCACATAGGACAGCAGATCGCGGATATGCACCATGCCGCGCGGATCATCGAGGCTCTCGCTATAGACCGGCATGCGCGAGCGGCCGGATTCGTCGAAGATGACCATCAGTTCACCGATGGTGATCGAGAGATCGACAGCTTCGATATCGGCGCGCGGGACCATCACGTCCTCGACACGCACCTCACGGAAGCGAAGGATGTTATTGAGCATGGCCCGTTCGGCCGGCGAAAATGCCGCGTCGCCTTCGGCCCCTCCGGTCATCAGGGCATCGGCGAGATCCTCGCGAATACTGGAGCTGCTGCCGGCACGCCAAATTCGGGCTGCGCGGCTCCAGAAGGAGGAGCCGGATTTGCCGCTCTCAGGTTTTTGAGCGGCGCTACTACTGCCCGCTTCGTCCTGACTGGAGGCTTCCGCCTCATCTCTTACAGCCGCGGCCGGCTGTGTTCTAAAATCGCTCATCGTTCCAAACTATCATACGGGATCACTGTCCCCATAGGGATCAGATAGCCCAAGACCGGCCAAAATGCGAGTCTCCAGACTCTCCATTCTTTCCGCATCGTTCTCTTCCATGTGATCATAACCGAAAAGATGCAGAAATCCATGCACCAGGAGATGGCTCAGATGCTCGTCGAAAGGCTTGCCGAGAGCCTGCGCTTCGCGCACCAGCGTTTCCTGGGCAAGGATGATATCGCCAAGCATCGGCCCCGGCATCTTGCCGGGTGTGAGTGGAAAAGCCGGGAATGACAGTACATTGGTCGGCTTGTCCTGACTGCGCCATTCCGCATTGATCGCACGGATGGAGGCATCGCTCGTGAACACCAGCGAGACTTCCGGCGACATTTTCGGAAACGGCTGTTTTTCCTCTCGACGGAGGAAATCGGCAGCCGCGCCGAGGACGCGCTCGCTCAAAGACTGGAGTTCGGCCTCGGAGGGCCAGAGGCCCTCCTCGACGCTGATCTGGATATCAAGGGTGGTCATGATTGGCTGCGGCCACCTTTAGCGGTCGCTCTGCTCGCTTTCGTCATGCACGGCGGTCGATGCCTCGTAGGCGCGGACAATGCGGGCGACCATGGGATGGCGCACGACATCGGCATCCTTGAAGCGGACGACGGACACACCTTCGACGCCGCGCAGAATCTGCAGCGCCTCGACGAGACCGGACTTGACGCCGCGCGGCAGGTCTACCTGGCTCGGGTCACCGGTGACGATCATGCGGCCGTTTTCACCGAGACGCGTCAGGAACATCTTCATCTGCATTGCAGTGGTGTTCTGCGCTTCGTCGAGGATGACGGCGGCATTGGCGAGCGTGCGGCCGCGCATGAAGGCGAGCGGAGCGATTTCGATCACGCCGGCCGTGATCGCGCGTTCGACCTTGTCGCCCGGCATCATGTCGTAGAGCGCGTCGTAGAGAGGCCGGAGATAGGGATCGACCTTGTCCTTCATGTCGCCCGGCAGGAAGCCGAGGCGTTCGCCCGCCTCCACCGCGGGACGCGACAGGACGATGCGATCGACCGCGCCGCGCTCCAGGAGCTGGGCGGCATGGGCGACCGCCAGATAGGTCTTTCCGGTGCCGGCCGGGCCGACGCCGAAGACCAGTTCGGAGCGTTCCAGCGCGCGGATATAGGCATCCTGCATCGGCGTGCGGGCGGCGATGGTCTTCTTGCGGGTGGAAATCTGGGCGAGGTTCAGCTTGGCTTTCTTTTCCAGGGTCGGAAGCTGCAGCTGATCATCCGCGGCAACGGCCATGCGGATGGCGCCTTCGACGTCGGAGACTTCGACGGTGCTGCCGTTCTGCAGGCGCCCATAGAGATAATCGAGCGCCCGGCGAGCCTGATTGGTGGCGACCATGTCACCCGAGATCGCAACCGAATTGCCGCGAGGACGCGCATCGATGTGCAGGCGCTGCTCGATCAGCTTCAGATTCTGGTCGAATTGGCCAAAAAGCTCACTGGCAAAGCGGTTGTTCTCGAAGGTGAGCACGAAGTGATTGACGTCTGTCGCGGATGTTTTCGACTGGCGCGGCGATGATGAGACCAATTCGTGTCCGTTCAAGCGGTCAGGCTCCTTGAGTTAGCGGTCCCTCAGCTTACCACCTCGGCAAACAGACTGTTAGGGCCCGTACCTGTGATTCGTACAGAGATAATGTCACCGATTTGCGATGACTTTGCATCAACATTCACAGACTGCAGCCAGGGCGAGCGGCCGATCAACTGGCCCGGCATGCGGCCCGGCTTCTCCAGAAGCAGGTCGATGGTCTTGCCGATACACTGCTCGGCAAAGGCGTGCTGCTGCTTCAGCAGCAAAGCCTGCAATCTTTCCAATCGCTTGGCTTTGACATCTTCCGGTACCTGATCTTCCAGTTCGGCGCCCGGCGTGCCCGGACGGGTCGAATACTTGAAGGAAAATGCCTGTGCATAACCGACCGTCTCGACAAGCCGGAGCGTATCCTCGAAATCCTCGTCGGTCTCGCCCGGAAAGCCGACAATGAAATCGCCGGAAAGCGCGAGATCGGGCCGCGCCGCCTTGATGCGGGCAATCAGCGCGACGTATTCGGCCGTCGTGTGACGCCGGTTCATCGCCTTGAGGATACGGTTGGAGCCCGACTGGATCGGCAGGTGCAGATAGGGCATCAGCTGCGCGAGATCACGGTGCGCGGCTATCAGGCCGTCTTCCATATCGCGCGGATGGCTGGTCGTGTAGCGCAGGCGGGCGAGGCCATCGATTTCCGCCAGACGGTGCAGAAGCTCGCCAAGCCCCCATTTGTCGCCATCCTGGCCGGTGCCATGCCAGGCATTGACGTTCTGGCCGAGCAGAGTGATCTCGCGCACGCCGCCATCGACGAGCTTCTGCGCTTCGGAAACGATCTGGGCGACCGGGCGGGAGACTTCCGAGCCGCGCGTATAGGGCACGACGCAGAAGGTGCAGAACTTGTCGCAGCCTTCCTGGACCGTCAAAAAAGCGGTGACGCCGCGCGCCTTTGTCTTTGCCTTGTCCGGCGCCGGCAGATGCTCGAACTTGTCTTCGATGGCGTAATCGGTCTCGAGCACCCGCTCGCCACGCTTGACGCGCTTCAGGGCTTCGGGAAGCCGGTGATAGGTCTGCGGGCCGATGACGAGATCGACGGCAGGTGCCCGACGCAGGATTTCATCGCCCTCGGCCTGGGCGACACAGCCGGCGACGCCGATCATCATTTCGCGGCCTTCGCTGGCCTTTTTCTTCTTCAGGTCGCGCAGACGGCCAAGCGCCGAATAGACCTTTTCGGCCGCCTTCTCGCGGATGTGACAGGTGTTGAGCAGTACCAGATCGGCATCTTCCATGACGTCGGTCGAGACATAACCGTCTTTTGCCAGCGCGTCCGTCATCCGATCGGAATCATAGGCGTTCATCTGACAGCCATAGGTCTTCACAAAAACCTTGCGGACTGCTGTGCTCTCGAGCGCGATTTCGGGCTTTGCGGGCAAAACTGCTGTTTCCTGTGTCATGGGCGGTTCCATAGAGCAAAGAGGGGCAAAATTGAAGCCCTTTCGGCGTTCAGCGGCCGCGCAGCTTGAGCGCCAGCATGGAACGGATGCTCTTCTCCACCTGCCGGCTAACCACCTTGCGGTTGCTCTCCGGGGTATAGGTGATCTGTTCGCCGAAGATGACGTCCACGTCGACCGCCCCCTCGTAAAGAATGCCGAGCAGATGCGGCGCCAGAGCGATATCGCCGGGCCAGGCTGCAATCGTGCGATGGTAGCGTCCCATCGGCATGCCGTGAATGCCGGTATAGGCGATGGCGACCGGCTGGACATGCACGACACCCGTCGGAGACAGCGGCACGGCGGACGCAGCGGCACCGAACAGCGCTGTCTTGATCTCGAGCAGCCGGTTGCCGTCAGACGTCGTGCCTTCGGGAAAGAGAACGACTATCTCGCCGTCAGCCAGCCGCTTGCCGATCTCGTTGACCTGATTGCCGGTGGTGCGCTTCTGGTCGCGTTCGATGAAGATCGTCTTCTGCAGCCGGGCAAGAACGCCGAAGACCGGCCAGGCCTTGACGTCGGACTTGGCAACGAAGACCACGTCGGCGATCGATCCTAGAACGAGGATGTCCTTCCAGCTCGCGTGGTTCGACACCAGCATCAACGGCCGCTGACGATCCGGCATGCCGTGAACGCGCACGTGAATGCCGACCAGGCGGCAGGCCATTCGGTGCCAGAGACGCGGAAGCCTGCGCCGCTGCGGCATATCCAGCCAAAGAAAGAGCAGTTGCGTCGGGAGCAGGACGAGTGTCGCGACAACCAACAGTGTCATGCAGAGCGTGACGCGCAGCCAATTGATCACGCGCGCAAACTCCACGCCTGCAGCCGGACCGCAGCGAAGCGTCTAACTCGATCCGTGATTGTCTCGTCGGCGTGGCGGCGCAAGTGCGTCCCTCATTCAAAGCCAGTAGGGCTAGCCAAGATCGAGGCGCATGACAAGGGCTGCGGTTCTGGTGCCGCCAGCACCCTGATAATAGGCCCGTCTTTTGCCGACATCGACAAAACCGAGCTTGCGATAAAGGCCAATGGCAGCAGCATTGGTTTCATCGACTTCGAGGAAGACCGCTTCAGCCGCCTGATCACGCGCCTCGCGCAGGGCTGCCCGCATCAGTCGCCAGCCGAGGCCCAGCCGCGCAAAACGTGGATCGACGCCGATCGTCAGGATTTCCGCCTCGCCGGCGGCGACGCGCGAAAGCACGAACCCACCCGTCAAAGGCCGCGCAGAGGCATTGCTCTGGCGCGCGATAAACCCGAAGACGGTGTCCTGAACCAGTAGGGAATGCAGTTCGCCGTCGCTCCACGGGGATGTGAAGCGCAACTTGTGAATAGCAGCGGCCTGCGGCAGGTCATCCGCTTCCAGCGCGACGACTTCGAACTCGGGTTTGCGAATAAAATAGTCCGTCAGCGCCATCTTACGCTCTTACGCCCGCGCCACGGCAAAACCGGCCTGCGGCCTTACGTCCGGCCCGCGCAGATAGAGCGGGCTCGGCTTGCCCAGCGACGGATCGGCAACCACGCCAAGTCGTGCCACGGTGCCGATATCGGAACCGTCGGTCTGTGCCACACCCGGCAAGGGAGCATCGGTAAGATGACGGGTGGCGGAACCGCAGATGACACCGTCGAAACCCGCGAACATGCGCCGCGCATCGCCAAGCTCGACGATCTGCGCTTCGGTCCGCGGAGCGCCGGTCACCTCGAATATCTGGCAATAGAGTTCGTCGCGTTTCGCATCCATCGCAGTCAAGACCGGCCGTCCCGGATGGTTCTCGCCAGCGGCTTTGGCAAGCGCTGCGAGGATCGAAACACCGACCGACGGCACGCCCAGGGCCAGCGCGAAGCCACGCGCCGCGGCAACGCCGACCCGGATGCCGGTAAAGGAGCCCGGACCGATAGTGACGGCAACGCGATCGATGTCGGACAGGGCCTTGCCGCTATCGGCAAGGGCCTGATCGATGAAAGCCAGAAGTTGCTCGGCATGGCCACGGCCGATATCGGCGCCGGCAGATGCCAGGACCTTATCCGTGGTGCTGTCATAAACGGCCGCAAAACAACCCGTCCCAGCCGTATCGATGGCCAGGACGATCATGGATGTCGAACTCTCACGCATAGTCGCGGCACAGATCTACGCTCGCTCAGACGGCCTCGACCGCCTGCACCTCGGGAATGAAATGGTGCAAAAGGTTCTGCACCCCATGCTTCAGCGTCGCCGTCGAGGACGGGCAACCGGAGCAGGCGCCTTTCATGTTGAGGAACACCGTACCGTCACGGAAACCCTTGAAGGTAATGTCGCCACCATCCTGGGCAACGGCGGGGCGCACGCGGGTTTCCAGCAGTTCCTTGATCGTCGCGACGATGGTCTCGTCGCCTTCCTCGAAGAACTCGCCGTCCTGGTCGCTTTCTTCAGCCCGGGTCTGCACCGCCATGACCGGCTGGCCGGACATGAAATGCTCCATGATCGAGCCGAGAATGGCCGGCTTCAGGTGCTGCCACTCCTGATCTTCCTTGGTCACGGTGATGAAATCGTAGCCGAAATAGACGCCGGTGACGCCGGGAATCATAAGCAGCCGGGAGGCGAGCGCCGAACCGGCGGCGGCTTCTTCCGAATCACGGAACTCCGCAGTGCCGTTTTCCATCACCACCTTGCCGGGCAGGAATTTCAGCGTCGCAGGGTTCGGGGTGGCTTCAGTCTGGATGAACATGTCTGTCTCCGCGTCGGCCGGGATGACGTTCAACCAGCCTGTTTAGAATTGTTCAAAAGAATATAGGCCGTTTGAACAGCCGCTTCAAGATCCACCGCGGACCGTTTCCGGCCGGCAAGGATGAAAACGGCTGATGCTGCCTTCAGCTCAGCGCGTCGATTTCCGCATCCGTCAGGCTGTCCGGGATGACCGTGACCGGGATCGGAAATGCCGCCGTCTTGCCGGCGATCGAGGACACCAGCGGCCCCGGACCATCCTTGGCAGAACCGGCCGCAAGCACGAGGATCGCGATGTCCCGGTCCTCCTCGATCAGGCTGTAGATCTGTTCGGTTGCACTGCCTTCGCGGATCACCATTTCCGGCTCGATGCCGATCGTCTCGCGCACTGTCTGGGCGATCTTGGCGAGCGTTGCCTCGGCCTCTTCACGCGCTTCCGCCCGCATGATGCCTTCGACGCCTAGCCATTGCTGGAAATCGCCATCGGCAATGACGTACAGAAGAACCATGCCGCCATTGGAATTCTTGGCCCTCATGCCGGCATAGTGAACGGCCCGGCTGCATTCCGGCGTATCGTCGATCACCGCCATAAACTTGCGGCGGTGACCTTCCAGTCTTGAGAGTCGTGTTGAAACCATAGCGGGACTCTTACACCCGATATTTTTGGCCGCAAGGTTTCTTTTGCGGCGAATTATTGCAGAAAGCCGACGATTTCCCGGACCTGTTTCATCGTCACGTCCGCCCGCGCCCGAGCCCGCTCGCCGCCATCGCGCAGGATGCCGTCGATGTGGGTCGTGTCATCCATCAGGCGGCGCATCTCGCCCGAGATCGGCGCGAGAACGTCGACTGCCAGATCCACCAGTGCCGGCTTGAAGACGGAGAACTGCTGGCCGCCGAACTCTTCCAGAACCTGGCTCTTGGTCTTGTCGGAGAGGGCCGCATAGATGCCGACGAGGTTGTCCGCTTCCGCACGCCCCTTGAGGCCATCGAGTTCGCTCGGCAAGGCGTCCGGATCGGTCTTCGCCTTGCGGATCTTCTTGGAGATCGCATCGGCGTCGTCCATCAGATTGATGCGCGACAGATCCGATGCGTCCGACTTCGACATCTTCTTCGTGCCGTCGCGCAGGCTCATGACGCGTGGTGCCGGACCGCCGATCAACGGTTCAACCAGCGGGAAATAGGCATGTACCGGCTCTTCGCCGACCTTGATGTCGATGCCGTAGCCGGTCTTGCGGATATGCTCCATGAAGTCGATGTTGAACTTCATCGCAATATCGCGGGCGAGCTCCAGATGCTGCTTCTGATCGTCCCCGACCGGCACATGCGTGCCGCGGTAGACGAGGATGTCGGCGGCCATCAGGCTCGGATAGGCAAGCAGGCCAAGCGACATCTGCTCTGCATTCTTGCCGCCGGACTTGTCCTTGAACTGCGTCATGCGTTCCATCCAACCGATGCGGGCGACGCAATTGAAGATCCAGGCGAGCTCGGCATGCTGCGGCACCGCGGACTGGTTGAAGACGATGTGCTTCTTCGGGTCGATGCCGGAGGCGATGAAGGCGGCGGCGATCGAGCGAATTTGATTGGGCATGTCCTCGTGGACGAGTTGAGCGGTGATCGCATGCAGGTCGACGACGCAATAGATGCAATCGTTGTTTTCCTGGAGCGCCACGAACTTGCGGATCGCGCCGAGATAATTGCCGAGATGGAGATTGCCGGTAGGCTGGACGCCGGAAAAAACGAGCGGCTTGAAGTCTGACATCGTGTCCTCATTCGGGCTTGTGGAGGGCCCGGCCTCTGTTGCTGTTGGCGGGCTTATGCACACAGGTGTGGTGGTGATCAAGAGGCGAGCCGCGTGTTTTGTCGTTCCCCAGCGCAAGCATCCGCCAAACGAGGTAGCCGACCAGCCGGTCCTACGCACGCAATCTGGCGCCAAGGCTTTGATTCTCAATCCGCAAGTTGGAATTTTATCCTCCAATAATCCGATAGCTTTAATAAAGAAGGCCAAATTGCGGGCTACCCCTTTCGAGGTACCGGTAGAAAATTTCATAAAAATGCTTCATTTCAGATGAATTTCCCATTCTGCCACCGTGGCCAAGGTCGTTCTGTTTTACCGCGCAAATCGAACCGCGCGGCGAACCGACATTTGCGTGCGCCCCCATCCAGAAGCGGATGTTGAACGGGCTCGCGCCGAGGGGGATTGCCATGCGTAACCTTTATTGGATTGCTCTTGCATGCCTGCTGACCATTCCCAACTTTGCAACGGCCGACGCCAAGGATGGCCGTGCCCATAAAGTCAACCTTCCTGCGTATAGCAGGTCTGCCGCCTACACGATCCAGACCGTATCCGTCAGGACGGGCTGCTTTTCACCCCGTCTTGAGGGAATATTGGCGCATATCGCCGTGAAAACCGGACAACGCCCGCTGGTGACGTCAGGTCACCGCCCCCGCGCTCATCGCCGGGGTTCGCTGCACAGACTGTGTCAGGCGGCGGACATTCGCGTGCCCGGAGTGTCGGAAAGCAGGATCATCGCCGCAGCGAGAACCGCGCCGGGCATCGGCGGCATCGGCCGTTATTGCAACGGCATTATCCATGTCGATACCGGCCCCCGGCGCCAATGGGTTCATTGCGGAAGAGGACGCGGCGGCATCCTCAGTGCCAGACGCCGGACAGCGAGGCGCGCTTGACGCAAGCGTGGTTTTCAGGCCACGGGCTGAAGCAGGTCCCACAGATTGCCGAAGGGATCGGCAAAGACTGCGACCGTCCCATAGACCTCGCGGCGCGGTTCCTCCAGAAACCGGACCCCTGCCGCCAGCATGGCGATGTGGTCGCGGTCGAAATCGTCGGTGAACAGAAAGAAGCCGACCCGGCCGCCCGTCTGGTTTCCGACGGCCACCTGCTGCTCGAGGCTATCCGCCCTGGCGATCAGCAGCGCCGTTTCCGTGGCGCCTTTCGGGCGCACCAGAACCCAGCGCTGCCCATCGCCGAGATCGGTGTCTTCCAACAGGTCGAAACCGAGCACGTCGCAATAGAAGTCAATGGCCGCATCATAGTCCGGGACGACTAGTGCGACGCGCGCGATCGTCTGCTTCATGGCTGCGACCCTCAGGTATCGGCGGGCGGGACTGGTTTGGCTCCGGCTTTCCGCTTTAAATTCCGCCGGATCATGCCGAGATCGGCACCGCCGATCAGGAAGGCGACGGCGAAATAGACGACCATCGAGATCGCGATCAGCAGCCCGAGCGTGGCGACCTTCGTCAACAGTGACGCCCCGGAGGCTAGCGATACCGCAAAGATGTCACGGAGATAGTAAAGCACGCCACCCATGATAGCCGCGGAAACAATGAGGAAAGCTGTCCGGCGCATAAGCGCCCATTCCCACACGAGATGGCCGCGGCGCAGCAGCGTGACGAAGAGCAGGATGGTGCTCAGCCAACCGGCCGCCGCTTCGGCGATGGCGATGCCCGGCGCCCCGAGACGCGGGAAAAGGGTCAGGGCTGCGGCGCAGTTGACGGCGACGGCGGCGACGGAAAAGCGCATCGGCGTTTTGGTGTCCTCGCGGGCGTAAAAGCCCGGCTGCAGCGCCTTGATCAGAACGAAGGCCGGCAGGCCAATGCCGTAAATAGCCAAGATCGACCCGACGATTGCAGTATTCTGCTCGTGGAAGGCGCCGCGCTCGTAGAGCACGCGGATGATCTCGTCAGAGAGAATCCAGAGCGCGAAAGCCGCCGGGATCGTCAGGAACAGCACGAATTCGATAGAACGATTTTGCAGGTTTCCGGCTTCGCGCAGATTGCCGCCCTTGAGCGCGCGGGACAGTTCCGGAAGAAGCACCACGCCGACGGCGATGCCCACGACGCCGAGCGGCAGTTGATAGATGCGATCGGCATATTGCAAGGCGGCGATGGCGCCGTCCTGGGCCGAGGCGATCGCCTGGCCGATCAGCTGGTTGATCTGGGTGATGCCGCCGGTGATCGCGGCGGGCACGGCAAGGATCAGCAGGCGCTTGACGTTGGGCGTGAAGCGGGGAAAGCGCAAGCCGATGCTCATGCCGGCCTGAAGAACGCCGACATAAACGACGCCAAGCTGCAGGACGCCGGCCGCCAGCACGCCCCAGGACAGATACCAGGCGGTCGCCAACGGATCGGCGCCGGTATAGAGCGCATAGAACAGCGCACCGATCATCACGACATTGAGGAAGATCGGCGCAACGGCGGCGGCAAAGAAATGATGCAGTGAATTCAGCATGCCGCTCATCATTGCGGTCAGCGACATGCACATCAGATAGGGGAACATCACCGCCGCCATGCTGACCGTGATGCCGAATTTCTCCGGATCGTCGGCAAAGCCCGGCGCGATGACGAAGCGCACCAGGAGCGGCATGGAAAGCTCCATCACGATGGTGAGGATGAGGAGCACCGAAAAGAGCACGCCGAAGACTTCTTCCGAAAAACGCTTGGCGCCGTCGGTGCCGTTCGCCTCGATCTCCTTGGAAAAGAGCGGCACGAATGCGGCATTGAAGGCGCCCTCCGCGAAGAGACGACGAAAGAGGTTCGGGAAACGGAAGGCGGCGTAGAAGACGTCGGCCATGGGCCCCGTGCCGAGGGCTGCCGCCATCAGCATTTCTCGGACGAAACCGAAAATGCGGCTGCCGAGCGTGGCACCACCCACGGTCATGAACTTCCGGACAAGACTCATGATTCCGCCTTGGCTTTTCTGGGCGCAACGGCCGAACGCTGGCTGTTCTGCGGCGCAATCATACCCGATGGCATGCGGTCCCTCATCTCGTCGGCCTCGTCCGACATGACGGCCCTCAAGCGAGCGACGATATTGCTGTGGCGGCTCTCATTGATGATCTTCTGGCCGACGAGGTCGGTGACGTAGAAGGTATCTATGACCTTCTCGCCGAAGGTGGTGATGTGCGCGGAGGCGATATCGAGCGAAAGGTCGGACAGCACCGCCGTGATCTCCGACAGGAGGCCGGTGCGGTCGAGGCATTCCACCTCTATGACGGTGAATTTGTTGGAGAGGCTGTTGCTGATGGTGACGGCCGGCGGCACCGTGAAGGCCTTGTTGCGCTTGCGGTGCTTGGTCCGGCTGGCAATCACCTCCGGCAGCCGCTTCCTGCCCGACAGCACGTCCTCGATCATCTTGCCGATGCTCGCCGCACGGCGGGTCTCGTCGTCATCGTTGGGGAATTCGCGGTTGACGAGGATCGTGTCCAGTGCCCGCCCGTCAGACGTCGTGAAAATCTGCGCGTCGACGATGTTCGCGCCGGCCGCGGCACAGGCGCCGGCGATGACAGCCAGCAGGCGCGGATGGTCGGGCGACAGCACGGTGATTTCCGTGATGGCATGGAACTGGTGGGTCCTGACCATCGTCGCCAGCGCCCGGCCTGCCTTGTCGGCGTCGCGGATGAAGCGGGCGTGGCGGAGCTGATCCTCCAGCGGCACGGAGAGCAGATAGGGCTGGTAGTGCAGCTTTGTATAGGTCTTGCGGTCCTTCTGGCCCCAATCGGACAGCGCGTTGTAGAGCACGTCGGCGGCATGCGCTGCGCGCTCCTTGCGCGGCAGGTCGGAGAAGCCGCCGGAGAGAAGAAGTTCGGTTTCGTAGTAGAGCGTGCGCAGCAGCTGGCCCTTCCAGCCGTTCCAGACTCCCGGACCGACGGCGCGGATGTCGGCGATCGTCAGCACGAGCAGCATCTTCAGCCGATCGAGCGACTGTACCCTTTCACTGAAATCGATGATCGTCTTGCGGTCGTTGAGATCGCGCGTCTGGGCGACCATCGACATGGTCAGATGTTCCTCGATCAGCCAGGCAACCGTTTCCGTCTGCTTCGCCGTCAGTCCGAACCGCGGGCAGAGCTTGCGGGCGACCTTGGCGCCGGCGGTGGAATGATCCTCCAGACGACCCTTGGCGACGTCATGCAGGAGCACGGCAACGAACAACGCGGTGCGATCCTCGATACCCGGCATCAGCTTGGTGGCGAGCGGGTGCAATTCCTCGTCGCGGCCCTGATCGATCCGGGACAGCACGTGGACAGCGCGCAGCAGGTGTTCGTCCACCGTATAGTGGTGGTACATGTTGAACTGCATCAACGAGACGATCTTGCCGAATTCCGGGATGAAGCGGCCGAGAACCCCGGCCTCGTTCATCCGCCTGAGAATCAGTTCCGGATCGCGGCGCGAGGTGAGCATCGAGATGAAGAGCCGGTTGGCTTCCTCATTGTCGCGCACGGCCTGGGTGATCAGGCTTAGCGACCGGGTCACCTGCTTCAAGGCGGCAGGATGGAACTCCAGGCCATTGATATCGGCGACATGGAAGATGCGGATCAGGTTGACGGGATCGCGCCTGAAGATGTCCGGGCCTGCGAGCGCAATGCGCCCGCCGTCGTCGACGAATTCCAGCGTGCCGGCGATCTTGCGGACACGATGGGTGAAACGGCTGAGCGCCGCGGTGAACCCGGGAAGCTGTTTTGCCTGCTGGTCTTCGAGCGCCGCACAGAAGATGCGGGTGAGATCGCCGACGTTCTTGGCCACCAGGAAATAATGCTTCATAAAGCGTTCGACCGCGGTCAGGCCGGGGTGATCATGATAACCGAGGGCTTCGGCGATTTCGCGCTGAATGTCGAAGGACAGCCGCTCCTCGGACTTGCCGGTCAGGAAATGCATATGGCAGCGCACGGCCCAGAGGAAATCGTCGGACTTCCGGAAGAGCTCGTATTCCTGGCGTGAGAGAACACCCAGCTTGATCAGGTCGGCCGAATCCTTGACCCGGTAAAAATACTTGGCGATCCAGAACAGCGTGTGGATGTCGCGCAGGCCACCCTTGCCTTCCTTGACGTTCGGCTCGACGAGATAGCGCGTATCGCCGGCCTTGCGGTGGCGCTCGTCGCGCTCGGCGAGCTTGGCGGCGATGAAGTCCGGACCGGTGTTCTTGACGATTTCGCTGTCGAACCGGGTTTCAAGTTCGTCCGCCAGCTCGCGCGAGCCGCAGATGTAGCGCGACTCGAGGATTGCGGTGCGGATCGTCATGTCGCTGCGCGCCAGGCGGATGCACTCGTCGATCGTGCGGGTGGCATGGCCGACCTTGAAGCCGAGATCCCACAGGATATAGAGCATGAACTCGATCGCCGGCTCGGCCCAGACGGCCTTCTTCACCGGCAACAGGAAAAGGAGATCGATATCGGAGCCGGGCGCCAGCGTGCCGCGACCATAGCCGCCGACGGCGGTGACGGCGATGCGCGCCGAGGGTTGCGCATTGGCCGCATCGAAAACTTCGTTCAGCACGAAATCATGCAGAACAGTAATCAGCTGGTCCTGCAGCCATGAGATTCGTTCGGCGCATTTGAGACCGCTGCCATCCTGCCTGAGCAGTTCATGGGCGTTTTGGCGACCGTCGAGATTGGCCTGCTTGAAGGCGGCGAGCAGCGCCCGGCGCATCAGGTCGCGCTGCTCTGCATGCGCTGAAGCGATGAAACTGCACTTGGCCCTCAGCGCTGCGACATTCAGAATATCGGGAAATGACGTGTCATGTATGGTCATCAAAGGCCGACCGTGTTCCTGTCCGGCGGGCTCAACGAGCCGCTGCTAGAGCATGATGTCGAAAAGTGTAAGCGGTTTTCGGACAACATCATGCTCTACTTTTTTGTTTCTAGAGCGGATTCAGATTTTAGGTCGATTCGACCTGAAATCATCCGGCTTTAGCGCATGCGCTATAGACCTTTTGTCCGAGAATGGACAGGACTGTAGCCGTCAAGAATTGCCAAGTTGTTTCTTCAGCGCATAAAGCGCATCCATCGCTTCGCGCGGCGTCATATCATCCGGATTGAGGCTTTTCAAAGCCTCTTCTACTTTCGACGGACCAGCCTTGGTGTATTCCTCGCGGCGGATCGCCACCTGGAACAGCGGCAGGTCGTCGATCAGCTGGCTTGCCGGGTTCTTGCGGTCGGCGTCCTCGAGTTTCGCCAGCACATCCTTGGCCCGCGCCACGACGGAGGCCGGCAGGCCCGCGAGCCGGGCCACCTGGATACCGTAGGAGCGGTCGGCTGCGCCCGGGCCGACTTCATGCAGGAAAATCACGTCGCCATGCCATTCCTTGACCCGCATGGTCGCGTTGGAGAGCCGCGTCAGCTTTTCCGAAAGGACGGTCAATTCGTGGAAATGCGTGGCGAAAAGGCCGCGGCAGCGGTTCGCTTCATGCAGATGCTCGACGGCGGCCCAGGCGATCGACAGGCCGTCGAAGGTGGCGGTGCCACGGCCGATCTCATCGAGGATCACCAGCGAACGATCGGTCGCCTGGTTGAGGATTGCCGCCGTCTCGACCATCTCCACCATGAAAGTGGAACGGCCACGGGCCAGATCGTCGGAGGCGCCAACGCGGGAAAACAACCGGTCGACAATGCCGATATGGGCCGAGCCGGCTGGCACGAAGGAGCCCATCTGCGCCATGATGGCGATCAGCGCGTTCTGCCGCAGGAAGGTCGATTTACCGCCCATGTTGGGACCGGTCAGAAGCCAGATCGCCCCGTCGCCCTCGCCGTCATGTGGCGACAGATCGCAGGCGTTGGCGACGAAGGCGGTTCCCGACTGGCGGCGAAGCGCCTGTTCGACGACCGGATGACGGCCGTCGTCGATGGCAAACATCTTCGACTGATCGACCTGAGGGCGGCAATAGGCCTGTTCTTCGGCAAGCGTCGCGAGGCCGGCCGAGACATCCACGACGGCGAGCGCCAGCGCCGCCGCCTTGATCGCCTCGGCTTCCGTGACGACGGCTGCGGTCAGCCTGTCGAAGGCCTCGAGCTCGATCGACAGCGCCCGGTCTGCAGCATTGGCGATCTTCGTTTCGAGATCGGACAGTTCCGTCGTGGTGAAGCGCATGGCATTGGCCATGGTCTGGCGGTGGATGAAGCGCGCCCGGGCCTCGGGACCATCGGTCATCGGCCCGGCATTGCCCTGCGTCACCTCGATGAAATAGCCGAGCACATTGTTGTACTTGATCTTCAGCGACTTGATGCCGGTTTCCTCGGCATAGTTCAGCTGCAGACCGGCGATGACGCGGCGGGACTGATCGCGCAGCGCCCGCATCTCGTCAAGTTCGGGGCTCGCACCATCCCGCAGGAAGCCGCCATCCCGCTTCAAGAGGGGAAGTTCGTCGCCGAGAAGCGTTGCGAGTGTCTGCACGAGATCACCGGGAAGCGCCCTCAGCGCTTGCACCGAAACACCCAGTTCTTCCGAGAGTGTTCCCGAGTTCAGCAACCCGGCAATTTCCACTGCCGCGCGGCAACCGGCAAGGATCGCACCCAGATCGCGCGGGCCGCCGCGGCCGAGCGAAAGGCGCGACAAAGCGCGCGGCATATCGGGCACATGTTTCAGCGCGGAACGCAGATCGCTGCAGAAGGCCGGCTGATCTGAGAGCGCGGTGATCGAATCGAGCCGGGCGTTGATCCGCGCCGGATCCGTCAGCGGCGACATCAGCCGCTCGGCAAGCAGACGGGCACCGCCGCCGGTCACCGTGCGGTCGAGCGCCTTCAGGAGTGTGCCGTTGCGATCACCAGATTGCGTCTTGACGAGTTCCAGATTGGCGCGGGTGGCGGGATCGATGAACAGCGTCGAGGCCGCACTTTCCCGCTCCGGCGTGCCGAGCGGCGGGCGCTCGGCGAACTGAGTCTTCTCGACATAGGAAATCGCGGCCGAGGCGGCGGCGAGTTCGGCGCGGGAAAAACTGCCGAAGCCATCGAGCGTCTTGACGCCGTAGTAGCGGGTGACGCGGTTCTCCGCCGTCGCGCTGTCGAACAGGACGCCGGGCTGCGGGACGGCGACGCGGCCGAGAATGTCGATCACCGGGCGCATCTCCGGATCATGGAACACGGTATCGGCGAGAATGAGCTCGCGCGGCTCGATGCGCAGGATATCGGCGAGCAGCCGCGTCTCCGTGGTCTCGGCAAGCCGGAAAACGCCGGTGGAAATATCGATCCAGGCGAGCGCAATTGCCGGCTCCGAACTGCCGCGAATGCGGGCGAGCGCCATCAGGTAGTTGGATTCGGACGGCGAGAGCAGCTTGTCTTCGGTGATCGTGCCAGGCGTGACAAGGCGCACCACGTCGCGCTTGACCACCGACTTGGAGCCGCGTTTCCTGGCTTCCGCCGGGTCTTCGACCTGCTCGCAGACGGCGACGCGGAAACCGAGCCCGATCAGCTTCTGCAGGTAATCGTCCGCCGCATGCACCGGCACGCCGCACATCGGTATTTCCTGGCCGAGATGCTGACCGCGCTTGGTGAGCGTGATGCCGAGCGAGCGCGAGGCTTCGACGGCGTCCTGGAAGAACAATTCGTAGAAATCGCCCATGCGGTAGAACAGGAGCGAATCCGGGTTGTTCGCCTTGATCTCGATGTACTGTTCCATCATCGGCGTGGCCGTGGCGCGGCTTTCCTCCGTCGCCAGTTGAACGGCGGTGAGAACCTCGGCATTGCGGGTGATTGGCTCGGCTATAAAAGTCATGCTTGTCCCAAAAAAGTGGTGCCACACTATCCATGCGCGTTTATAGAAGACAACAACAAAGCGGCGCTTGAGCGCCGTCGCCCACAAAAGGTTGGAGGACCCATGCCGGTAAACGACAAGAGCAGTCGCAGCACGACCAGCGTAACGGACCAGGAAGCGCTCGACTTCCACTCCCAAGGCAGGCCCGGCAAGCTCGAAATTTCTCCAACCAAGCCGATGGCGACACAGCGCGACCTGTCGCTTGCCTATTCGCCCGGCGTCGCCGTTCCGGTGAAGGCAATCGCGGCCAACCCCGCAACCGCCTATGACTACACGACCCGGGGCAATATGGTGGCCGTCATTTCCAACGGCACCGCCATTCTCGGCCTCGGAAATCTCGGCGCACTGGCTTCAAAGCCGGTGATGGAAGGAAAGTCGGTCCTGTTCAAGCGCTTCGCCGACGTTGATTCGATCGACCTCGAAGTCGATACGGAAGACGCCGACGAATTCATCAATTGCGTGCGATTCCTCGGGCCCTCCTTCGGGGGGATCAATCTGGAGGACATCAAGGCTCCTGAATGCTTCATCATCGAGCAGAAGCTGCGCGAGATCATGGATATCCCCGTCTTCCATGACGACCAGCACGGTACGGCGATCATCGCAACCGCAGGCCTCATCAACGCACTGCAGCTGACAGGCCGCGACCTCAAGACCACGCGGCTGGTGTGCAATGGCGCAGGTGCGGCGGCCATTGCCTGCGTCGAGCTCATCAAGTCGATGGGTTTTGCGCCCGAAAACATCATCATGTGCGACACGAAGGGCGTCATCTATCAGGGCCGCACCGAAGGCATGAACCAATGGAAGTCCGCGCATGCGGTCAAGACCGACCGGCGTACGCTCGAAGACGCAATGGACGGCGCCGATGTGGTGCTCGGCCTATCGCAAAAGGGCGCCTTCTCGGAGGCGATGATCCGCTCCATGGCGGTGAAGCCGATCATCTTCGCCATGGCCAATCCCGATCCGGAAATCACCCCGGAGGAGGTGTCTGCCATTCGCGACGACGCGATCATGGCCACCGGCCGATCCGACTATCCGAACCAAGTCAACAATGTGCTGTGCTTTCCCTACATGTTCCGCGGTGCGCTCGACGTCCATGCCTCGACCATCAACGAGGCCATGAAGATTGCGGCCGCCGAGGCCTTGGCAAACCTTGCCAAGGAAGATGTTCCGGATGACGTGGCGGCCGCCTATCAGGGCAACCGGCCGCGTTTCGGCCCGCAATATATCATTCCCGTGCCCTTCGATCCGCGCCTGATCTCGTCCATACCGGTCGCGGTGGCAAAGGCCGCCATGGAGAGCGGCGTTGCCAGAAAGACTATTCCGGACCTGGCCGCCTATGGCCGTCAGCTTTCGGCCCGCCGCGATCCGATCGCCTCGACGCTGCAGCGCATCTACGAGCGCGTGCGCCGCCAGCCGAAGCGGATCGTCTTTGCCGAAGGCGAAGAGGTGCAGATGATGCGCTCAGCACTTGCCTATGTGAACCAGGAACTCGGCACCGCGCTGCTTCTCGGCCGCGAGGAGCAGATGCGGGAGATGGCCGATCGGGAGGGCATCGACCTCGACCGGCCGGGCATCCAGATCGTCAATGCGCGCATTTCCAAACGCACTGGTGCCTATACCGATTATCTCTATGCCCGGCTGCAGCGGAAGGGTTATCTCTTTCGCGATGCCCAACGCCTGATCAACAACGACCGCAATCACTTCGCCGCCTGCATGGTGGCATTAGGCGACGCCGATGGCATGGTGACGGGCATAACCCGCAACTATTCCACCGCGCTCGAGGACGTGCGCCGCTGCATCGATCCGAAGCCGGGACACCGCGTCATCGGCGTGTCGCTGGCGCTTTGCCGCGGCCGCACCGTGCTGGTGGCGGATACCGCCGTTCACGACATGCCTTCGGCAGAAGAATTGGCCGATATTGCCGAGGAAGCTGCGGGTCTCGCCCGCCGGCTCGG
>UCOA01000194.1 GCA_900474095.1 Hyphomicrobiales bacterium
CCAGTCCTATGCGCTCTATCCACATATGAGTGTGCGCAAGAACCTGTCCTTCGGGCTTGAGAACCTGCGCATGGACAGGGCGGAGATCAATCGCCGCGTCGATGCAGCCGCAAGGATGCTGGCGATCGATGGGTATCTGGATCGACGACCGAAGGCGCTTTCCGGCGGCCAGCGTCAGCGGGTGGCGATCGGCCGCGCCATCGTGCGTCAACCGCGCGTCTTTCTGTTCGACGAGCCGCTCTCCAATCTCGATGCGAAGCTGCGGGTCCAGACCCGCTCGGAAATCACCAAGCTGCACAAGCAACTGAAAACGACGATGATCTACGTGACGCATGATCAGGTCGAGGCCATGACCATGGCGCAGAAGATCGTCGTTCTCAACAAGGGCAAGGTCGAGCAGATCGGCCGTCCGCTCGACCTGTTTGAAAGACCTGCAAATCTCTTTGTAGCCGGCTTCATCGGCTCGCCCCGGATGAACCTTTATCCGGGCAAGGTCATTTCCACCGGCAGCGAGGGTGTGACGCTGGACAGTGCCCAGCTTGGCCGTTTCATCGTCCCCGCTGCCGGGATCGACGTGCAAGCGGGCAATGACGTCACCATTGGTCTGCGCCCGTCGCATTTGAGGCTCGGTTCCGCTGAGGTCGGATCAGGCGGCGGCACCATGGCTGTGGAACAGGTCGAAAGCATGGGTCATGAAACCTTCGTCTACGGCCGCACCGGTCAAAGCGATGAATTGACGATCGTACACGTGCCGGGGCATTTCGAAGCGGAACCGGGAGTTGGTCTCGCATTCACCTTCGATCCCGCCTTTGCGCACCTGTTTTCAACCGTGGACGGCCGGTCACTCAAGGGAGCGCGGATATGAGCGCGCCAACGAGTGTAGCGCCTGCCGTCGTTGCGCGTGGCGAACGCCTGGGAGAAGGTCTCGATGCGGTGATGAGGGTCGCGGAGGTACCGATGGCAGGGTTGCAGCGGCTGTTGGGACCCGGCCGCATGCCCTATGTCTTCATCCTGCCCAATATGCTGCTGTTTACCGTTTTCGTCTTCGTGCCGGTCGGCCTTGCCATCGCCTATGCGTTCACCGGCGGCACCAACCTCCTAATCTGGGACCGGCCCTTCGTCGGGCTTGAAAATTTCAAAGCGCTGCTCGACTGCGGCAGCTACCTGGAGCCTTCCACCTGCCGCTATAATCTGTTCTGGACCGCCGTCCACAATACTTGGTGGTATACGCTTCTCAATACGCTCGGCACCCTCTTCTTCGCATTGGTGACGGCGCTGGTACTCAACCGCCTGACGCGAGGACGCGGTTTTTTCCGAGCCGTTTTTTTCTATCCAGTGCTTCTGTCTCCGGTCGTCGTCGGCCTGATCTGGCAATGGTTCCTGGCGCGCGAAGGGCTTGTCAACGGCTTTCTGACGGACTGGTTCGACACGCGGATCATCTTCCTTCTCGAAGTCGGCTGGTCACGTGCCTGGGTCGTCTATGTCTCCATCTGGTTCCACATGGGCTTCTACATGCTGATCATCCTTGCGGGGCTCCAGGCAATCCCGCGCGACATTTACGAAGCTGCCGCGATCGACGGGACTTCGCAATGGCGGCAGTTCTGGTGCCTGACCTTGCCGCTGCTGATCCCCAACCTGCTGGTGGTAACGGTGCTGCTTCTCATCCGCTCAGTACAGGTCTTCGACGAGGCCTGGGTGCTGACCAATGGCGGCGGCCCCGGAACGGCGAATACCTTCATCGTCCAGTTCATCTACCAGACGGCGTTCGCGCAGGAGGTGCGGCTCTATGGCCTGGCGTCTGCCGCCTCCGTTCTGATGGGGATCGCCCTGCTCATCCTTACGCTCTCACAACTCTGGCTCGCCAAGAAAGCGGAGGTCTGACATGATTGCCTTTCTCACACGCACCCGCCACCCGGGCCGGGCGGACATGACAGACTGGCTAGCCTGGGGCTGGGCCGTTCTCGGCACTCTGGTCGTTGCCATCCCGATCGCCTGGGCGGTCATTTCCTCCCTGAAGACGGAGGCTGAGATCAATTCTTTTCCGCCGGCACTCGTGCCGCGCGCCGCCCAGACGATCACCGTTGAAGGCCAGACAAAGCCGTTGTCGATGTGGATACGAACGCTGCCGGATGGCAGCGAGCAGACGGTGGCACTCGTACGCCGCATCGGGTTGTCTGCGACGGTACTCGATCCGTCCAAGCCGGACGAAAGCTTCCGCGTTCCAGTGGCGGAACTGCGCCAGCTCAAGGAACTCCACCTCCAATGGTCGAACTACAGCGAGCCGATGAAGCAGTTCAATTTCCTGCGCTATCTCTGGAATACGGTGTTCGTCACGGTCGTCGCCACGGTTTTGACGCTGCTTTTGAATTCCATGGCGGCCTTTGCGCTGTCAAAATACCGTTTTGCCGGCCGCGACGCCATGTTCGCGCTCATCCTGTCGACCATGATGATCCCGCTTTCGGTAATCATGGTCCCAGCGTTCATGGTGATCGTCGGACTGAACCTTGCCGACAATCTATGGGGCGTGATCCTGTCGACAGTTTCGACGCCGACTGGCGTCTTTTTGCTGCGCCAATATATGCTGACCATTCCGGACGACCTCATTGAGGCAGCGCGGGTGGATGCCGCGTCGGAATTCCGGATCTACTGGCGCATCGTGCTGCCGCTCTGCGCTCCAGCGCTCGCGGTGCTTGCGATCTTCTCTGTGATCTGGCGTTGGAACGATTTTCTCTGGCCGCTGATCGTTCTGTCGAGCCCCGACAACTACACGCTGCAGATCGGGCTCAGTTCCCTGCAAGGACAATTCAACGTGCAATGGCACTATATTCTCGCAATGACCGTCGTTACATTGCTGCCGGTAACCATGGTATTCCTCTTCCTGCAGAAATATATCACCGAAGGTGTGGCCAGCAGTGGAGTGAAATGACCTCGTGAGCATCAAGAAGATAGCGGAGCAGAGCGGCGTTTCCGTCAGCACGGTCAGCCATGTGCTGAACGGCACAGCGAAGATCTCCGAAGGCGTGCGCGATCGCGTCATGACGATTGCCCGCGAAAGCGGTTATCTCGATTCGCGAATCCGCCGTGCCATGCAGCCGACGCTGAAGTCCGTCATGCTCGTGGCCTCGGCTGACATGCTGCCTCAGAACGACACCAACTACGTCTCCTGGACGATTCTGGAAAGTCTGAGGAAGGAATGCGCGGCACGTGGCGTCCAGATCAAGCCGCTCGTGACGGAGGGAAAGCGGCTTGCGCCCGGGCCGGTGTTGAGCCGGATCAAGGAAACGGCATCGGACGGGATCATCGTCTATTTTGACGAGAACCCGGAACTGCTCGAAGCCGTTTCTAGGCTCGACCGGCCGGCATTGCTTCTGGCGGGACAGGACCCGACGATGCGGGTCGGTTCCGTGGGTATCGGCAACCGTTATGGCGCGCGACTTGGTGTCCAACATCTCCTCGATCTCGGTCATCGCAACATCGCGCTGGTCGGCTGGCCGGGCCGATACACGATCCGCCAGCGGCAGGATGGGTATAGCGAGGCCATCCGTGATCACGAGGCGATCGGCGCGCGCGGCACAATTATCATGATCGACAGTTTCGAGCCGCAGGAGGCGGCGCGCAGCATGCGTCGCTGGCTGGAGGACAATGGTGGCCTTGCGGACCTGACGGCAATGTTCTGTCTCGCCGACAACATCGCCATTGGCGTCATCCAGGCCCTGAAAGAGTGGGGCTACCGTGTCCCACAGGATGTCTCTGTCCTTGGTTTCGATGACATTCTGCGCGGCCAGATGATGGATCCGCCGCTTTCCACAGTCCATGCGCCGCTCGCTCAGATTGGTCGCTCGGCGCTCGATGAAATGGAATACTGCCTTCGCACCCTTGGCGAGCAATTGCCAGCGCGCCGCGTGGAACTTGGCTGCACTATCGTCGAGCGAGGTTCATGCGCGCCGATAGCCGCAGCTCAGTAGCCGCGAAGAGTTGACGGCCTCGCAGGATCGGGTCAGCCCGGCGTTCGGGCAGCCCACAAAGCGCCACGTTCGAAAATCGTGCGCATTTGCGGCACCTCGAAGTCTTCGGGGGTGTGCCCGAGCGCGCTGTAGAAGACGCGACCGGCGCCGTACCGGCGCTTCCAGACGACGGGCATGACGACGCCTTCGATAAAGTCGTAATGTTCGCCGGTAAAGGTCGTTGTCGCCAGCACTTCGTTCGACGGATCGACATGCATGTAGTACTGCTCGGACCGGTAGGGGAAGCTGGCGATATCTTCGACGATGGGATCCAGCGGCTTGGTGATGTCGATCCGGCAGTCGATGATATTGCCCGGATGCGCAACCCATTGTCCGCCCGTCATGAACTGGTACTCCGGTTCATTTCGGAAGCTGTCGCACATTGTTCCGTGAAAGCCGGCGAGACCGGTGCCATTTCTCACAGCGCACGTCAAATTATCGAGCTCTGGCTTCTCGATTGTCGACATCGTCACTATGGGTATGATGAGATCTAGATGGGCGATGGCGGGATCGGCGAGAGCCGAGGTGCCTTGCTCGATCCGTACCTCGAAGCCGTTGCGCGTCAGGATGTCCCTGACGATGTTTGCGCTTCGCTTCGGTGTGTGGCCTTCCCAGCCGCCCCAGAAGATCAGAGCCGTCTTGTTCATGATGTGCTCCTATTCAAGATTGCCGAATCGCAGGCCCGCGCATCAGTTGGCCGTGCGCAGCCTATTTCAGTTCGATGCGGCGAGCAGGCATTCTCGGCTCAGCCGCGCGTTAGCCATAGAAGGCCGCCAGCCACAGCCAGGGCGAGAAGCGGCCATACCGCCCAGAATGTCCCCTGCCACGACATAAGGTCGATCGCGACAATTCCAAGACCGACGACGGTGAGGCCGGCGATGCGCTTGTCGACGCGGTCCTGTCTCCGAACCCAGATCATTGCCCACAGGAGGGCCAGGGCAAGAAGTGGCCAGGCGGCCCAGAAAACGCCGCCCCAGGACAGGATGTTAATTGCAATCAAAGCCGCCGCGGCCAGGGCGAGCAAACCAAGTGTCCTGCGGGTTCCTGCATCTGGCTGGTGCCCGGACTTCGCCGGAGTGGTCCTTGGACGGTGCGCTGCTGCTGCCGGCGATGGTGCCTCGCCCGTTCCGTCGCCGATGCGAACGGCGTAACTCGGCACGGTGTCGGCGACGTTCTTTACCAGCAACGGCCCAAGGAATTCGAATCCAACGGCCACCTTGTTGCGCACCTGATCGTAGACGGTATTCGATATCACGATCCCGCCCGCGGCGGCCGAAGCCTGCAGCCGCGCGGCAATATTGACGCCGTCACCATAGAGATCGTCACCTTCGACGATCACATCGCCGAGATTGATGCCGATCCGAAAGAGCATGCGCCCATCCGCCGGCCGCGCAGCGTTCATGCCGGCCAACTCGTTTTGAACGTCCACTGCTGCCCGCACCGCTTCGACCACGCTCGGGAATTCGGCGATCAACCCGTCGCCCCACGTATTGATCACCCGCCCTCCATGAAGCCCGATGAGGCGCGACATCGCCTCTCGATACCGCTTCAGCATGGCCAATGTGCCTTCCTCGTCCGCGCCCATCAAGCGCGTATAATCCTGCACATCAGCGGAAAAGATCGTCGTCAGCTTGCGTCGCGTTTCGCACATGAGGTCTCACTGCGCTCTCTGTCTTCAATCAGCGAAACTAACCTGATTGCATCCGAATGAATATTCGAGATTGCAACGAACGTGAAGCAAACGGTGTGCAACAAACGAACGCCGGCGTTTTTGAAGCGGCTTGTTGGCCTGGGGCGGACGGTCAGAAATCGGCTCACCGAAGCAGACATTGGTACCTTGAGTGCCTGAGCGGACGGTCTTACCGTTGACTTGGGAACGGCGGCCGCATCGTTGGTGGCATCGGCCCGAAATTGAATGAGTAAGAAGCGTTCGAGCGTGATCGGGTCGGTGCGGTCGGAGCGCACCGCATAGGCGAAATGCTGCCTTCTACGCCCGTGTAGCATACCGACAGGTCGAGCGGTTCGTCGGATCGGAAGTGGGGTGATCGACGGTGTCGCGGACAGCGAACCAGCCGCCTTCTCGGCAGCGTCCGATACCGATCAATGAGCGCCACCGCGTGACGCGACCACGGTCGAGCTGCCGACTTCGTTGCGAAGTCGGCAGCTCGGCGGG
>UCOA01000244.1 GCA_900474095.1 Hyphomicrobiales bacterium
GGATTTTCAGAAAGTCCGTCACCATAGCGCGGCGGACTTTGCTGCTCTTGGCGTATTCAGGCGGCAGGTTAAGGTTCAAAACGTTCGATTTGAGCGTTCCCAGCGATCCTGCGAGCACCAAACAGTAACGCAAATCGTTCGTTTCCGCTTTGCTAAACGAGTTGGCGATCGAATGGGTGGCAGTGAACCCAAGCCAATCGCACTTCCTGCGTCTCAATGAGCGCGATGAGAATTCGGAGTAGTCTTCGGGTGTCATTTCGCCCCTAACGGAGCCGACTCCAAGCGGGGCCCATTCACGCGAGGCCCCGCTCTAAATGGACGCTGAAAAGACTAGGTGCTTCAGTTCCTAAAAACCTAGTGGGGCAGCATCTTGCGTCCATGGGACCTTAGTCCGATCTGTATGGCCAAAGGTCTTACGCCGTTGCCGGATACTCGGGGCCGACGGCACTTTGGACAGGAACGTCGATGCGCGCCGGCATTGGTCAAGTCACTTGAGTTGTTCCCGGTCGCGATCCGGGTCAGGAAACTTGCGAGGTCGGCGCCGCAGAGGAGCGCCGGATCCCGCAAACTCAGATCGAGCCTGGTTTCCAAAACTTCTTCATTCCCGCGTTGTAAAATCTATAGCCGCGGAAACGACAATCCCACTCATCTCCCGTTAAGCTGCGAGACCCGGTGTCATGCGAAAAGCCGGCCGGCCTCCGGGCGTTGAAGCCAGGCGAGGTAAAGCCTTCGCCGCCGACTAGGCTTTGGCCATGCAGCGCCGGACGACGGTGTCGAACAGCTCGCGCAGCAGATCGGCATCTGCAGAAACGGCCGCCGTACTTTTTCAACACAATCCACGCTTGCGGACCCTGATCGTCGCAGACTTGAGCGTCCAAAAACAGGTCGGGAACCTGACCTCCAGCGCAAGCATTCGGGCGTGCTCTATGTGAGGTCATTCGCCACATTTGGCGGTCACATCGAAGCCGCCCCAGTTTCAACACGTTGAACACTGGGAGGTGTACCGGCCGGCGAGAATTCAGATCCTCCGTGCGCTAGACCAACGTGAGCATCTCGCGGTGCCTATAATCGTCACAGAACAATCCACTAATGCCATGGCAAGCCGGGGCTGGCGGTTACCTCTTACAGAGGCGATCGAGACAGCGAGAAACGGGCGACCCGCAGATGCTTTTTCCGTGTTATGATGGGCTTGAAACTGTAATCTCGACCTCGGCAATGGCAGAGGCCGAAATCTATTTTGCCCTGGCGCAGGAAGTTTTGCGCCCCAGCACTGGTTCAACTCCGAAGCGTTGGGGTGCCGCCTGTGCTTGACTGATCCGGGGCGAGGAGGTTGCCCATGTTCACGAGTAGTATCGACCGCCCGCTACAGCCCGGCGACCGGGCACCGAATATTGTGCTCGACGCGATCTCGCGCGAAGGCAAGATCGCGCTCGACGATTTTCGAGGCCGAAGCCCATTACTGGTCGGTTTGTTTCGAGGCCTGCATTGTCCATTCTGCCGGCGCCATGTCGCGGCAATGGCGCAGCTCAATCCTGCCCTGAAGGAGAAAGGCATAGAATGTCTCGCAGTGGTCAAGACGCCGGTCGAACGTGCGCGGCTCTACTTCCGTTACCATCCGCTACCCGATCTTCTTAGCGCATCCGACCCGGAGGGCGCTTCACACCGCGCCTTCGGTTTACCCATCCTCGAGCTTACGGAGAATGAAACCGAATGGCCGCACAAGCTCGGAATGGACGCGGTCATGACAATGCGGATCGATCTGCCGGGGGAGTTGCCCGAGCCGATGAACCCGGCTGCGGCGGGCGACCTTCTTGAGAAAAAGGACGGGTACGAAATTGCGGAGGCCGACCGGCAGATTATGATCGCCGGTCACATGCCGCTTATCGGCGAGTTCTTGCTCGATCGGGAAGGCGTTGTGCGCTGGAGCTTCACGGAAGCTGACGAGGAAGGCCAAAATGTATGCCGGGCTCCAAATCCCAGAGAATTGATGTCGGCAGCTTTACAAGTCGCACATGAATAGGAATGGGAAATCATTATGCTCTGGTGAAGCCACCATCCTGCAATAGATTAATACCGGTCAAGTGGTCTGACACATCCGAGAGGAGCATCTCAATCGTTCGAGCCGCTTCCCTGGGGTTCCGTACTTGCGAAGCGGTACGTTCTCGGTGTCCGGAATCAGGAGTTCTTCCAGGGAAATGCCACCGGCATCGGCACGCGCTTGTTAGCAGTCCGAGGTAGTGCGGCGTGAGCGTGCCACCGAACGAGACGGTGTTGACGTGGATGCCATGCGGTCCAGCGCCAAAGCGAGGGTCTTGGCTTCGGCAAGCCAGGCGGTACTCAGCACGTTGCTCGTCGCGTAGTGCCCGAGAACTTGGGCGGACGAAATCCCTGACACAATCACCACCTTAGCGGAAGCGCCTTATCGTTCAGTCTCGCGGCACATAGATCATATGAACCGTATCGTCATCGATCAATGTGCTCGACACCAGTTGCAGCGGAGGCCTTGCCTCTTGGAAGAAAGGCTTGCCCCTGCCGAGCACGAATGGCCTCACGTGCAGGTGATATTCCTCGATCAGGCCCAGCCTGGTCATAAGGCCGGCCAGTTCCGGACCGGAAACGCTCAGGGTACCGTCCGTGCGGGCCGCGATCTCGCGAATCTGCGTACCAATATCGCCGGAGATGAGCGTGGCCTTCGGGCCGACCCCTGAAAGCGTGCGCGAAACGACCCATTTGGGCAGTTTGCGCCAGAGCGTCGCGAACTGGCGCAGCGAAGCATCCCATTCCGCTTGATCATCGTCCCAGTAGCGCATGACCTCGTACATCCGGCGGCCATATACAGCGCCGGCATGGTTGCGAATCGTCTCGATCCAGTAAGCGAAGTGCTTCTGGCTTGGTGCGCCCATGACCAGATTTCCGGCAAGGTCGTCGACATAGCCATCGATGGAGACGTTCATTCCGAAAATAAGTTTGCCCATGACCGGCCCCTTCTCATAGTGGGTTCACAGATTAAACTGCTTGCAGTTTGCAATCGGTCAAACGTTATCGCAACTGTTTGCAAATCGCAAGCGGTATGGAAGGAACCGTTCATGCCGCAAACGAGCCCTGCGTTTGTCCCATCAACCTTACACTTGAACAGCTGGGTGACTGGTGGCCTATCCGCTGAGAGGAAGAGCTGGCGAGTACAAGACATCCGATACCGGCGCACAGATGCCGTCACGCAGACAGCAATGTGGTGTCTGCTTTCGGGCAGAGGCAACGTGTGACCCTGAGACCGACATAGGGGGCGCCAGGCAGAGCTCGTTCGCATTCCGCGGTACGCGCAGAGATGGACAGGTCTACTGAGGCGCGACCTCAAGGCGCTGTTTCAGAAGCCAATCCCAAAGCTCGGGATCATTTAAGGCGGCCAACTCGACGCCCGAGTGGTCAACGCCCTCCAGAACACTCAAACGAGCATTACGCTTCAGGCCCAAAAGGCGCTCATAAAGCACGACTGAATCCGACAAAGGGATGACTTCATCGTTCGTGCCGTGGAAGATCCAAAAGGCTGCCTTTTCATTTGTCCTGCTAAGGTAGTGGCGATTACCGCCGCCAGCGATCGGAACGACAGCGGCGAATGTTTCGGGAAACTGTTCTGCCATGGCCCAAGTACCGAAACCGCCGCGGCTGAACCCCACGACATAGACACGCGCGCGATCGACGCGATACTTCGACATAACCTCGTCGAGTGCCACCTCCACTTTCTCGATCGGATAAAGCAGTTCTTCACTCGGATTCTGAGGCGAAAACACTAGAAAGGGGAATGTCTTTCCATCCTCGATCAATTTCGGAATGCCACTCGATCTAACTTTCTCGATATCGGCCCCGCCCTGATCGCCACCATGTAGCCACACAACAAGCGGATACGCGTTGCTGGATGACGCATAGTCGTCTGGCGTGTACATCAGATAGTTGAGATCATTCTTTATGCTGGCGCTCGATCTCGCTGCCAACTGCTCGGCATGCGTCACGCCTGCACCGCACATTCCGATTACGGCCGTGAAAACCAGTGCCATGATGTTCTGCGTCATTCGACCACTCCTTCATGATGTTGCGCCTGTAGGCATCAAATGGAACCGAAAAACCAGAACTCAAGCCTTCCCGCTCGGAGGCTGGAACCGTTGGTTTGGGGGAAGGGTTCGTGAGGAACGTCCCGTCAATCTCGGAAGCGCAAAGGAAGAAGTGTGTCCGATGCCAAATTCCTAACGATGGGAAATGGAGGCGAAGGCGGATACCAGCGCCTTGGTAAAGCCCGGCGAAAATTCAGCCTGCCGGGCGTCCTCCAACATGTCCTCGTCTGACGCTTTCCCGACCCGACCACTGGCGAAGCAGACCGACGGCTTCCAGGAGCTCGCGCGGGCGGTGTGAGTGACGAAAATGAGGGCGCAAAACGACCGCCGCGCTCTCAAGGCGAGTGTCCGGATAGGAGGCCGATAGCAGCCTATGTCTCAATTGCTCGCCTTGAAGGGTTTTGAACCGTCGACCCTTGATATTGCTGGTTACACCTCGCTATTAGTTTCAGACGGATAAAGCCGCCACCCATCGAGGTGACGGCCAAGCTGTCTCTCTGGGCGCTCAGAAACTGAAGAAGAGCTGAAAAGCCTCGGCGCCTTCCCTGATTGAAACGCCGATGGCGCACGTCGTTGGAGTCGCATACCGCATGAGCATTAAGGCCACTGTTCTCCGACTTCTCCGACGACAGACACGTGAGCAGTATCACATAATCGAGGCCGTCGACGTTTTCGGGCGATCCGTGACGGCGAACTCTCCGGATGAGCAAATGGCGCTTCACGAAGCTGTGTCAGCGAGCCGCTTCGTAATCGCCCGGAATTCGAGTCCGACTCGTCAGCTGCTGACCGAGATGGGATTGCGGCGCTCTTTATTCTGCAATGGTGCAGACGAGAGCTGCAATCGGTCGCCATCACGCCTATCCCGGCGTCCTTATGGCAAAGGGAAAGGGATATCGCCGGGTTTTTAATGCATGCGTCGACTGTCTGTCGAAGGCAGGACATTATGATGGGGCTCGTGCGGAGCATGAACGAAACGCTCTGGATGAGGCTATTCAGCAGGCCGGCGAAATGTCGCCGTGCCTTTGACGGTCGCCATTGCTGGCCCAACAGAATGCGTTGAGACGCACAAATTCGGCCTCTGCCTCGACAAGATCGGCGATTCTCGAAAGCGCTGTTCTCGCTGCCACGCTCTCGTACCTGCGACCACTGGTTGCAGGAGCCGTTCCCGTCGATAGCCTTGGCCACGATGGCCTGTGCGGCTCCAAGCCCCTGTCGTTTTCCTCCAGATATCGATCTGGATGCCCTTTTCAGAAGATCGCTTCCCCGGGACGACCGGTTCTTTGCGAACTTCGCGCCCGATATCATCGCGATCTCGGCCATGGACCTCGATTCAAAATGAACTATCGATGCCGGAAGCGGTGACGATGCCGGCCGATGTACGAAGGACAGCGGTCCCGACGTTGCGCGAGTTGCCGAGTTCCGCGCCACATGTCACTCTTGTACCTGGGGTAGTGACCATCGGTTGCTGGGAAACCCTATCATTTTCGGTCCTTTATCGATCACTGATGGAACGAAAATCAGGTCATTTCCAGACAGAAATTTTTCACGATCGGAGCCGCAATTTGGGTCTACAAATAAGTTCACGCACCTTTCTTATTCGTTTGCGAGTTCGTTTGTTTTCGTTTTGAATGGGTGTCGCTTCGTGGCGAAGCAGGCCGACGTGGGATCGAGGAGGATCTCCTTCGGAACAGGCTGTTCCAAGGGTAAAATTGCACCGACTGGAACAATAGGGAGGAACCATGTCCACACATCACATCGCTGCCCCCGCAGCGACCATAGCCTTTTCGCTGTTGTTCGGATCGAGTGCAATTGCGGCTACCGAACTACAATGGTGGCATGCCATGACCGGCGCCAACAACGAAGTTGTCGATCAGCTGGCGAAGGAATTCAACGCAAGCCAGAGCGAGTACAAGATCACACCGGTCTTCAAGGGAACCTATCCGGAAACGCTGAACGCCGGCATCGCGGCCTACCGATCGAAGCAGCCCCCGACGATCATCCAGGTCTTCGACGCAGGTAGCGGCGTGATGATGGGAGCCGAAGGTGCCATTGTTCCCGCCGCCGAAGTGTTGCAAAAGGGCGGCTACACTTTCGACAAGTCGCAGTATTTGGCCGGTATTGTCGCCTATTATTCCAAACCTGACGGCACCATGCTGTCGTTCCCCTACAATTCGTCCTCTCCAATCATGTATTACAACAAGGACGCCTTTACGAAGGCGGGACTTGATGCCGAAAATCCGCCCAAGACCTGGCCGGAGGTGTTCGAAGCCGCGAAGAAGATCAAGTCCAGCGGCGCATCGACATGCGGCATCACCTCTACTTGGCTGACCTGGATCCAGACCGAGAATTTCGCTGCTTGGAATAATGTCGCCTACGGCACGAATGAGAATGGCCTCGCCGGCACCGATGTGAAACTTGAATTCAATTCACCGCTGTTCGTGGAACATTTCCAATCCATCGCCAACCTCGCCAAGGATGGCACGTTCCGATATGGCGGCCGTACCTCGGAAGCCAAGCAGCTCTTCATGTCGGGCGAATGCGCGATCCTGACCGAGTCCTCCGGCGGCCTTGGCGACATCGTCAAGTCGGGCATCAATTACGGCATCGGCCAGTTGCCTTATTATGAGGGCCATGGTCCGCAGAACACCATACCCGGCGGCGCCAGCCTCTGGGTGTTCGGCGGCAAGAGTGATGTGGAATATAAAGGCGTCGCCCAATTCTTCAATTTCCTGTCACAGACGGAAATTCAGGCGCGCCTCCATCAGGTCTCCGGCTATCTGCCGGTCACCAACGCTGCTTACGACGCAACCAAGAAATCGGGCTTCTATGAAAAGAACCCGGCTCGCGAGACGCCCATCTTGCAGATGATCGGCAAGGCGCCGACTGAAAACTCCAAAGGCGTGCGCCTTGTCAACCTGCCACAGGTTCGCGACATCATGAATGAAGAGTTTGAGGCGATGCTGGCGGGTTCGCAGGATGCGAAGACAGCACTCGACAAGGCCGTCGAACGGGGCAACGCCGCGATCGCGGAGGCTGTAGGCAACTAAGCGCGGGGCGTGATCAGCCGCTCGCGTTCTCGCTGATGCGGGCGGCACCGAATGACACCTCTTTGACGTGCCGCCCGAGGAGCATCTCTTTGCACACCGTCGCATTCCCCAATAAGATCCTGCCCTATCTCCTGATTGCACCCCAGATTATCCTGACCGTGGTCTTCTTCTTCTGGCCGGCCAGTCAGGCGATCTATCAGTCGACCCTTCGCGAGGATCCTTTCGGTCTGAAGAGCGGCTTTGTCGGCTTTGCAAATTTCTCGGCCGTACTCGCCGACTCCAATTACATCCACGCCCTACAGGTCACTGTTGTCTTCAGTCTCTTGACCGCGCTGGTGTCGATGGGATTCGCCCTGCTGCTGGCGACTGCCGCCGACAAGGTGGTGCGCGGCAAGAACTCCTATCGCACGCTTCTGATCTGGCCCTATGCGGTCGCGCCAGCCGTTGCCGGCATGCTCTGGCTCTTCATGTTCAACCCGGCCATGGGAACGCTGGCCTATCTCCTGCGGCGCAATGGCTTTGCCTGGGATCCGCTGTTGAACGGCGACCAGGCAATGGCGCTCATCGTGGTCGCGGCCGCCTGGAAACAGATCAGCTACAATTTCCTGTTCTTTGTTGCCGGTTTGCAGGCGATCCCGAAATCGCTAATCGAAGCGGCTTCCATTGACGGTGCTCGTGGCGCGCGTCGCTTTTGGACCATCGTCTTTCCACTCCTGGCGCCGACCACCTTCTTCCTGCTGGTGGTCAACACCGTCTATGCCTTCTTCGACACCTTCGGCATCATCCACGCGGTGACCGGCGGCGGCCCTGCCAAAGCCACCGAGACTTTGGTCTACAAGGTTTACAACGACGGCTTCGTCAATCTGAACCTCGGTTCCTCCGCCGCTCAATCCGTCATCCTCATGATCATTGTCATCGGGCTGACGGCGTTTCAATTCCGCTTCGTCGAGAAGCGCGTGCATTACGGTTGATGACAGAACATGATCGAGAAACGCCCCGTCGCCAATCTGGTTGGCCACCTCATCCTGATCGTTGGGATCATTATCGTTGCCTTCCCGATCTACTACACCTTCATCGCCTCGACGATGACCTCGGAAGCCATCATCCGGCCGCCCATGTCGCTTCTACCGGGTGGCCATGTGATCGAAAACTACAGCGAGGCCATGGCTGGCGGCGTCGAGCGGGTAGTCGGCGTTAGCCTCGAACGGCTGTTGTTCAACTCATTCGTAGTGGCCATCGCCATTGCGGTCGGAAAGATCTTCATTTCCTTCCTGTCCGCCTTCGCCATCGTCTTCTTCCGCTTTCCGTTCCGGATGGTCTTTTTCTGGATGATCTTCGTCACCCTGATGCTGCCCGTCGAAGTGCGTATCCTACCGACCTACAAGGTGATCGTCGATCTCGGGCTGATCGATACCTATGCCGGGCTGACCCTGCCGCTGATGGCATCTGCAACAGCAACCTTCCTGTTCCGACAGTTTTTCCTCACCATACCCGGCGAGTTGGTGGAAGCGGCCCGCATCGACAATGCCGGGCCGTTCCGCTTCATGCGCGACATCCTGCTGCCCTTATCGAGCACCAATATCGCGGCGCTGTTCGTAATCCTGTTCATCTACGGCTGGACGCAATATCTGTGGCCGCTGCTCGTCACCAATGACGCGAAAATGAATACGATCATCATCGGGCTCCGCCGCATGGTGGATTTCACGGATGCATCCACCCCCTGGAACTACGTCATGGTGACGGCGATCCTCGCCATCATCCCCCCGATTATCGTCGTCGTGCTGATGCAGCGATGGTTTGTCAAAGGTCTTGTGGAGACAGAGAAGTAATGGCCAAGATTGTACTGGACGATGTCCGCAAGAAATACGGGACGGTCGATGCGATCAAGGGGGTGTCGCTTGACATCGCTGACGGCGAACTGGTCGTGCTGGTCGGCCCATCAGGCTGCGGAAAGTCGACCTTGCTGCGCATGATTGCCGGACTTGAAAGCATCACCGCCGGCAAGATCTCGATCGGCAGCCGAGTTGTCAACAATCTGGAACCTTCGGAACGCGACATCGCCATGGTCTTTCAGAATTATGCGCTCTAT
>UCOA01000100.1 GCA_900474095.1 Hyphomicrobiales bacterium
CCCCGCCGCTGTCGATAGGGTTCTGGCGAAGTGTCAAGACAGCATCGACGGGCGGCGTCAGGAGCGCTCCGTCCCGAAGCAGAAGACGGCGCGGCAACGTCATCGCCGTCGGCATATCGGCGTCTTTGGACACATCGCTCCAGTTGGCGAGCCAGGCGATGCCGACCGGTCCGGACCGATCGACGAAAGCCTGGAACGCATAGGCGTCGGTGCCGAAGTCGAGCTCCTGTTCGAATTCAGGCTCGAAGCTCATGCCATCGAAGCGGCCGACGGTGGCGATCGCGATATTGTGGCGGCCGGTCGCAAGGTCGCGGCTGGTCAAGAGCCCAAAGATCAGCGCCCATCGCGTCTCCGGGTCGTCCGACGCTCCGCCGAGCGGCACCAGGCAAGGGCATTCTGCCGGTTTCTTTTTGAACCGGTCCTCGCGATGGAGAATACCGATGAAACGCCAGCCTCCTGCTGCTTGTGGATCATCCGTCTCATACAGCAGGATGACGCCCCCGCTGTGGTCGCGACTTCCCAGCAGCATCTTCCAGCGGCCGTCCGGCCCTTTAAAGACGTAGGGATCGCGGAAATCCAGCTTCAGATCCAGGCCCTCCGGGCGCTGCGGCAGGATCAGTTCGGCGGCATCCGCACTGATCATATCCTCGATCTTCATCGCGAATTGTCTCTGTTCTTCTGGTCGGCGGCCCTTGATGTGCTCGGTGAAGAAGATCCGGACGCCATCCTGCTCTCCCGGCAAGGCTATTGCCGAACCGGAATAAGCGCCGCCCAGCCCGTCGGCCCGGGCTGAAAGCTCCGAAGGCGGAAAGAGGAAGACTGGCAAATGCGTCCAATGAAGAAAGTCGTCGGAAACCGCATGTCCCCAATGCATGGTATTCCAGCGCGGCGTATGCGGATAGTGCTGATAGAAGAGATGAACCTTTTCGCCGAAGCGGCCAAAACCGTTTGGATCGTTCATCCAGCCAAAGGGAGGACGGAAGTGATAGCTGCCCGGAAGCTCGGGCATGGCGTTGGTCGGCCGCGTGTAGAGAACACGGACACCTTCGGTCATCGCACTTTGCCTGGAATACCAATAAACAATGGAGAGCTCGGTGGTCGAAAGATCGTAACTGAACGTGGTCTCGCCGCCCTGGCTGATCGTCAGGGTCCGAAACGAGAATTCCTCGGTGTTATCGGTCGTGACAACGCCGATCTCGATGCCATCCACTGTTCCGGAAAGGCTTGCAGGCGTTTCCGCCTGCAGGGCCTTCAGCCAGATATGCGCCGTTGTTCCGGCAGGCAGGATCGCGCTGATCGTCGCCTGCGCGTGTTCGAAGGATGGTGCGGTTGCCTGATGCATGATGGTCAACCCTTCACCGCGGAACCGACGAAGGAGCTAACGAACCAGCGCTGGAAAGCGAGGTAGAGCCCGAGGATCGGTATCATCATCAGCGCGGACGCCGCCATGGCGCGATCCCAGTAGATGCTGTCCTGGCCGAAGAAGGTGGCGATCGCGACCGCGATCGGCCGGGCGTAGTCCGTCTGCGTCACCAGGATGGGCCAGAGATACTGGTTCCATGTTTCGATACCGGTCAGGATCGAAACGGTGGCGACTGCCGGAAGGCTGAGCGGCATGAATATCGAGCGATAGATTCGAAAGATGGAGGCGCCATCGATCTGGGCGGCCTCGAGCAGCTCCTTTGGCAGTTGCGCGAAGAACTGGTAGAACAGGAATATGTAGAGGGGGCTCGCGATCCAGGGCACGATCTGCACGGCAAAGGTATCGGTCATGCCGGCCCGCGACACCATGATGACGAGTGGCATGATGATGCTTTCCTGCGGGATGACATAGAGTGCTATGACGATCGACAAGATTGCCGCTCGGCCTTTCACCGTACCCCATGCGAGGACGAAGCCGGCCATGGAGTTGACGATCACGCCCGCGCCGACGGTGGTCACCAGGATGAGCAGTGAATTGAAAAGATACCGGCCGAACGCCAGTTCGCCGGAAAAATGACCGACTTCCTTGAAGTTGTTGAGCGTCGGGTCCGAGACCCAGAATGCCCGGAAGCTGCCCATGTCGGCAAGGATCTGGAAGCGATCATCCTTGAGGCTGGCAACGACCAGCAGGAACAGCGGCGAGATGATGACCAGCGCGACGATGAAGATGCAGACGGTCTGGATGGTACGAAAGGTTCTTGCAGCGGAACGGACCGGCTTTTCGTTGGGCTGCGATACGGAAAGCGCAATATCAGACATCGAAACGCCTCAAGAGTTGGCGCTGCACGAGCGCGATGATCAGAACAATCACGAACAGGATGACCGAGACGGCCGAGGCATAGCCCATTTTCTGCTCCTCGAAGCCGGCCCGCACCATGTAGTGGACCACGGTTTCGGTACTGCTCTTGGGGCCGCCCTGGGTGAGAATCGCAACCTGGGTATAAAGCTTGAAGGCCTGGATCGTCGTGATGAGGAGAACGAAGACATGGGTCGGGCGCAGGCCCGGCATGGTCACGTGCCAGAAGCGCTGGACGGCGTTTGCGCCGTCGATCCGAGCGGCATCGTAGAGTTCGTCCGGGATGCCCTGCAGACCCGCGAGGTAGACGATCATCTGGAAGCCATAGGCCTGCCAGGCAGACAATAGCACGATGGAGAACATCGCCCATTCAGGATCGCCCAGCCAGTCGATCGGCTGAATATAGCCTCCCGAAACGAATCCGAGAATCTGGTTGAAGGGGCCGGTCGGATATTGGAACAGCGTTCCCCAGATCACGCAGACCACCACCATGGACGTGATCGCGGGAAGAAAGAACATGCCGCGCAGAAGATTGCGGAACGGCATCTTCTGATGAAGCAAAAGAGCAGTTGCGAAGGCAAGACCGCATTGCACCGGCAAAATCCAGAAGGTGAAGCGCGATACGTTCCAGAGCGCCGTCCAGAACAGATCGTCGTGGAAGATGCGGACGAAGTTGGTGAACCAGATGAAGCGCAGCGGCGTCGGACGCGGTACCAGTGGCTGGTTCGTCATGGCCGTCCAAAAGGACAGGAAAAACGGCACGATCAGGAAGAGCGTCAGCAGCAGCACGGCAGGAGCCAGCATGCTGGCTTCCTGCAACAGACGCCCCCGGTCCGATTTGCTGCGGGCTGGGCGTTTTTGCTTGGCCAGTGACGGCACTGGGGATTGTTGCATGTTCATGGAGTCCTCCTCTCCGAGCCTGGGGCCAATCGCCGGCCGTTGCGATGCGGACCCAGGCCCGCATCGCAAGAAATCGATCGTCTGGAGTCAATGATGCTTTACTGCTGATCACCGAAGGGCGGATATCCGTCGTTATCCTCGATGTCCTCGTCGATCTTCTCGGCTGCGGCCGTAAGCGCCGCCTTGGGATCGCCACCGTTGAAGGCCTCGTCGACGGCCTGCATGAAGGCCGACGTGATGGTTGGATAGGCCGGGTACGGCGGTCGCGCGATCGCCGTCTTCGACGCCTGTTCATAAGCGATCGCCATCGCTCCGCCGGCGGCGTAGAGCGGCGATTCGGCGGCGAAGCTCTTCAAGCCCGGGTAGCCGGACTTGCTGGCGATGAACGTGCGGTACTCCTTGTCCTTCAGCATGAAGCTGACGAACTTCCCGGCGACGTCAGGGTGTTCGGAGGTCTTGGTCACCGCCCAGATCCACGTGCCATTCGGGCTTGCACCCTTGGCGCCGAACTTGGGAAGCGGCATCACGACGATGTCGTCCTTCATCGCTGCGGCCGCCTCGGCGTAGAACCAGTGTCCGCCGAGGGCCAGCGCCGCCGGATTGTTCTCGGCGTAGAACTGGTTGGTTCCCGCCGATTGCGGCACGACCCAGCCGTTCTTCACCCATGTCTGCATCATCGTCAGGGCCTCGACGCAAGCGTCGGCGTCAAGCGTGCCTGCCGACTTCCATGTTGTCCGGTCGATCAGATCGCAACCCGACGATTGCAGGATCGGCCCGTAGGCATAGGTGATCCATTCGGTCTTGATGCCGTAGCCACGGAAGGTGTCGATCGGCCACTTCACGCCGTCGAGCTTCGAAAGTTTTTCCAGATAGCCCTCGAATTCCTCGCGCGTCCAGGCATCGTCGACGGATGTGGGAATCCGCGCCCCGATTTCCTCGAGATATTTCCTGTTGCCGTAGAGGACGACCGTGGAGTCGGTGAGCCCGATCGCATAAAGGTCCTTGTCGACAGGATAGGTGCCCTGGACGATATTGGAGTTCGTCATGTCATCGAGGACATCCTTGTCGATGAGCGGCTTGATCGGCTGGAGATATCCCGACCAGACATAGTTCGCGAGGAACGGCGCATCGAGTTCCATCACGTCGGGCAGTTGGTTTGCCATGACGGCGGCGCTGAACTTCTCGTTGTATGCGTCGTGCGGCGCGTAAATCGTTTCGACATCGACGCCGGGATTTTCGGCTTCGAAGGCTTTCGCAACGGCGCCGATCGCCGCGACGCCGGCGGGATCGCCCTGATGCATGACGTGAATGACCTTCGTGTCGGCCGCCTGCGCAGTGGCGGACATCGCCGCCGTCAGGATCAGAGATGAAAGTAAACGATTACCCATAGATTCCTCCTCATTTGAAATGGGCATGCCCTGCTACTAAACGGATGACCGCTCCACCAGCCGGAACGGGAGCTTCTTCACTTCGACCGGAGGCCGGTCTTCGGCAAGCAGAATCTGTGCAGCCTTTCGACCCATGGCGCGATGCGGAAGCGCCATGGTCGTCAGCGGTGGGTCGAGACGCGAGGCGATCTCGACCTGATTGTCAAAACTGGCAACAGCGACATCATCGGGGATCGCCGCGCCGCAACGACGCAAGGCGGCATAAACCTCCATGGCAACGCGATCGTTGCCGCACAGGATGGCGTCGGGACGCTGGGGAAAGCGCATCAGCCGCTGAACATGCGAATGGACGAGGCTCTGCGCGCGATCGCTGTAGATCGCTCGGTTGACTGCGGGCAGAACGGTCGCCTCGGTTCCGTTGAAGCCAGCCTGATCGAGCGCTTGCCTGAAACCGATCTCGCGGAGTTCGCTTGCAAGAAGTCCCGGCAGGTTGATGTAGGCAATATTTCTCCGGCCGGCGTTCAGCAGATAGTTCGTCATCTCCAGGGCGGCACCGGTCTCATCCGGCACCAGCGAGGTCACGCGATCGTTCGCCTCGCGGCAATTGATCATCACGCCGACGGTCTCGGCAAACTCCGCAGGCAACTCCACCCGCTTGTGATACATCGCAGCGTAGGCCACCGCCCGCGGGCGGAACCGGTGCATCTCCTCCAGCACCGAGGCGACGTTCCGGCGGCCGCTGAGCGTCATTGCGAAAACGGCCATGTCGGAGGCGCGTGCGCCACTGTCCAGACCACCGATGATCCCGGTGGCGAACGGAGATGTCACCAGTTCGTCGGCGATAACGCCGATGAGCGGCATCCAGCCCTGCCGCATGCTTCGGGCGGCGAAGTTGGTAACGTATCCGAGCTCCTCGGCGATTTCCTTGATGCGCAGCCGTGTGTCGTCGGACATCCGGGCCGAGCCGCCATGCAGCGCACCCGACACCGTCTTGACGGAGACGCCGGCACGTTCGGCTATGTCGTTCAGAGAAATGGTCATGGAGCGCTTTGGGTTATCGATTACTCACTTGATAACATCGGCTTTAAGATGCGTCAACTCTCTTCGATGGTGGATGACGGACGCTGAAAAGCTCTCGATGCGGCCGGAGGTCGCTATGAGTGTGGTGGTCGCTATTCGGGTGTTGAGGCCGAGATAGGCTCGCGACCGTGAGCAATAGTCGCCTTATAGATCTCACTGCGGTTCCCGAGGTACGAACCGGCGTTGGCTAGTTCGTCTTTTGTGCAAGCACGTGATAGAGCGATAGACTGCGAAGGATGACAGCCGGACATCATCTTCAGAGTTTGGAAACACTGGACCGAAACTGGAGAGCATTTATGGGTTGGAAAACGCCAAAGTTTGAATACGTGAATGAGTATAAGATCGTCGAAGTCGATGGACCCGCCTTCAAAGTTTAGGACGGTGACCGTCAGTTAGGGGACCATTTCCCCTACTCCGTCGAGGCTGCTGCTTACGCAAATTCTGCCAAAGCGCGATTCCTGCAAAAATCAAAGGCAAAATCTGTCAATGAATGCGAAGCAAAATTTGACGAACTCCTGTCTCCACTCAGCGTTGGAATTGCTTGGTTGGTCTGACTTTTTCGCGGATCAGGTGAAGCCGACCGAAGCAGACCTCGTACCCAGGCGCGTCGCGTCGGTTCACCGGGCACGCATCGAGGCGATCGGCGTCACGGGGCCAGTAAGGCTAGAGCTACCAGCCAATGCCAATACGGCTGACTTCGCGGTGGGCGATTGGGTGCTTGCCGATCCCCGGTCCGACATGCTTGTCAGCCGGCTCGACCGGAAAACCGTGTTTAGGCGACGCCCGGAGGTCGGACGTGGCCAACAACTTGTTGCTGCCAACATCGATACACTGTTGGTCGTGACATCGTGCAACGCCGATTTCAATATTGACCGGCTGGAACGTTACCTAATCATGGCCAACCAGGCGGGCAGCAAACCGGTGATCGTGTTGACCAAGGCTGACACCGCGGACGACGCCGGCTTATTTCAGGCCCAAGCCGAGGCTTTGCAGCGTGACCTACCTGTCGTTGCCTTGAATGGGCGATCTGCCGATGCAAGCTCCTTTTTGAGTTCCTGGTGCGGCGTTGGCCAAACGATCGCCCTGGTGGGATCGTCCGGAGTCGGAAAGTCGACGTTGGTGAACACGCTGACCAGACCGGCATCTGACTCCAAGCAGAAAACCGGGACAATTCGCGAATATGACGCGCAAGGCCGTCACACCACGACCGCGCGATCGCTGCATGCAATTCCGGGCGGCGGCTGGGTCATAGATACGCCAGGGATAAGAACTCTCTACGTCAGCGATGTCACCGACGGGATCGACACGCTTTTTTCCGACATAACGGAACTGGCACCGCTTTGCCGATTTCGCGATTGTACCCATGCGCATGAACCTGGCTGCGTGGTTCAGGCAGCTGTCAAAAGCGGCACTTTGGCCGCCGACCGCATTGAACGCTGGCGGAGCCTTGTTTCTGAAAACCGTGACAGAACACCTGTCATCAGCGGACCACGCGGCAACAAGATCGTTCGCAAAAAGAAATATTGAAAGTCTGCCCGCCTTGAACAGAATAGAACCGTGGACTCATAAATAGGATTCAACGTTTCGCCACACACAACATGGAATATGGAAAGAAAACATAGTCTTGTATAGTTTACTTCGCTGCTCGCCTGCACTGCAACATGCCTTGCCTGAGCCGGGCCTCTCTTGCTCAAAGACAACCCAACTCCGCGGTCAGGTCCATACGTCCAGGCAGATTTTCTCGAGTTGGTCGGCCTGCTGCCTCATCAGTTAAAACGAGCCTGTTTGACGGTTCGGCATTCTTTACTTCCATTGGACGTCCCGTGTGATCATCTGGCGGCGACCATGGCATGGGCTGCACCGCGGAGCAATTCCGTGGCCTCGCCTGGGTTAAACAACTGCATGCTGACGAAAGCGCCGTTGATCAGCATGGCGAGTTGACCGGCGAGCCGATCGGGCGCGGCGACCGACAGCCCTTCGGCGATGATCTTGAGGCGCCACCGCATCTCGCGCATGTGGGCTTCGGCGACCTTGCGCGCGGGATGATCCGCTTCCGGGAACTCGGCCGCCGTGTTGATCTGCGGACAGCCTCGATAGTTTTCGCGTCCGACCCGTCCGCCGATCCACTCGAGGTGGGCGTCAAGCTCGGCCAGGGCATCGTTCGGATACTGTTCACTCACGCGATCCCACGTATTCCAGAAGTCCAGGTCCTCGCGCTTGAGGAAGGCGGCAATCAGGTCGTCCTTGGTGCCGAAATGCCGGTAAAGGCTGGTTTTCGCGACGCCGGATTTTTCGACCACCAGATCGACGCCGACGGCGCGCACACCACGCCGGTAAAACAGCTCAGATGCGGTCTCGAGAATCTTGTCCCGCACCTCGTTGCCGCTAGAGGCGGGGGTCTCCTTTGGGTTTTTCGACATTGGTTAACCTCCGATTTCCGTCAACATAGCAGAAAACGGATTGACACGCTACAGACCTGTATGTTTCAAATAGTACAGACAGGTCTGTAGCGAAGGAGAAAACGATGACCATCAACCAAACTGACATCACCAAGGCATCCCCGACCGTGGCGGTCTTGGGGGCGAACGGTCATACCGGGCGCTTCGTCGTGGCCGAACTTCTGCGGCGGGGTTTCAAACCCATCGCGATCGGACGGGATGCCGAGCGACTGGCGGTGGCCGGGTTCCTGGAGCGCGGCATCGAATGCCGTCAAGCGTCGATCGAGGATGAGCAGGCGCTGGACAGGGCGCTCACCGGCACGGCGGCGGTCATCAATTGTGCCGGCCCGTTCGTGGACACCGCCGACGCAGTCGTCCGTGCAGCGTTGCGATCGCGCATCCACTATCTCGACGTAACGGCCGAACAA
>UCOA01000206.1 GCA_900474095.1 Hyphomicrobiales bacterium
CACCTCGCCGGCATGAAGGACAGTAAGGTCATCGTCGCCATCAACAAGGACGAGGAAGCGCCGATCTTCCAGGTCGCCGACTATGGTCTCGTCGGCGATCTCTTCGACATCCTGCCGGAACTGGAAAAGGCACTCTGAGTATTTCGAAATGACATCAACGGCCGCGCCATCGAGCGCGGCCGTTTTTCGTTGGGCAGGCGGCACACACGCCCGGTTTTCCGTTGCTTCGATCATCAATAAAGGCTGGAAAATTAGGCGCGATGCCTTTATCACTTGCATTCAGAACCCTAGCTTGGCGGGTTCATTGCTCTTTGCCTGAAACGGAAGCGCGACCGCCCTTCCGCACTGATGATGGAAAATCGGCTCGATGATCAAGAATATCGGAATTGTTGGCGCTGGACAGATGGGCTGCGGCATTGCCCAGGTATCGGCTGCGGCCGGTTACAAGGTGCACATCTACGACATTTCCGCCGACCAGGTCGAAGCCGGCCTAGCAACCATCAACGGTAACATGGCGCGACAAGTTTCCTCCGGCAAGCTGACCGACGATGAACGCAAGAAGGCGCTGTCGCTGATCAAGGGATCCGCGGATATCAACGACCTCAGCCAAGCCGATCTCGTCATCGAAGCGGCGACCGAGGATGAGAGCATCAAGCGCAAGATCTATGGCCAGGTCTGTCCGGTTCTCAAGGCCGATGCGATCCTCGCCACCAACACCTCCTCCCTGTCGATCACCCGGCTTGCGTCGGCGACCGACCGGCCGGAACGCTTCATGGGCATCCATTTCATGAACCCGGTCCCGGTGATGAAGCTCGTCGAGTTGGTGCGCGGCATCGCGACCGAGGAAGAAACCTTTACGACCGCCAAACAGTTCGTGACGGCGCTCGACAAGACGATCACGGTTGCCGAGGACTTTCCAGCCTTCATCGTCAACCGCATCCTGCTGCCGATGATCAACGAAGCGATCTACACGCTCTATGAAGGCGTCGGCAGCGTCGACGCCATCGATACGGCGATGAAGCTCGGCGCAAACCATCCGATGGGACCGCTGCAGCTTGCCGATTTCATCGGCCTCGATACCTGCCTTTCGATCATGCAGGTGCTCCACGATGGCCTGGCGGATTCGAAATACCGCCCCTGCCCGCTTCTGGTCAAATATGTCGAGGCCGGCTGGCTCGGCCGCAAATCCGGCCGCGGTTTCTACGACTATCGCGGCGACGTTCCCGTACCCACGCGCTAATCCTGTGGCCGACAGGCTATTTCATGCCCCAGAATGAGGGATCAGCAGCGATTGCATGCCCACTTCGTGCGTGCCGAAAATAGTGAATGTCCGATCCGCAAATTCCTCCCGCCTGGAACTTGATGCGTACCATTCCCGCTGCGAGAGGCGGCAGCTCGGTTTCGACAGGCGGACATCGCGTAGGCCGAACAATATTGCCGCAAGACTCGTATTAGGCCCGCCGTTGTCCTATCGCTGCTCTAAACGCCGTTTCACGTTTTCAACCCCAAGTACGAGGCTTGTCAGAACTGGAAGACTGTGGGCCGTGCCCCGCACTGCACGGGCCATCGAGGCCTGCGCCAAAACGACCACATCGACCTTCTGCGACAGTTCCTCGAGAGCTTGGCGGATTTGCGCGTCATGGGCTTCGACGTCCCCGCCGGCGAGGAGTTGAAACGCTCCCTGAACAAGCACATGCTCGATTGCTACATCCTTGCCCGCCTCGCATGCCTGGCGCTTCAGCAAATCCACTGTCGGCACCAGCGTTGTGGATAGGTCGCCAGGACGCCTACGCGGTTTCCCTGTTCGACAGCAGCTTTGGCCATGCCTTCATCAATACGGAACAGCGGCACAGGGCAAAGCGGCGCAATGGCATCGACTGCTGGTCCGAGGGTCGAGCATGTGACGACAATCGCATCTGCCCCGGCGTCGACTGCCGACCATACGTAGGTCGCGAGCCTTCGTTTCGTCAGATCGGATAGCGACCCGCGCTCAATGGTATTTCTCAAGAGGCTCTCGTCGAGGATCGCGAACGGCTTCCAGTCGGGCAAATGTTGTTTGGCGAGGCCCTCGAACTCGGAAACAAGGCCGGCAACCGTATGGATGAAAGCCAGCTTTCTGGCCGAAGCACTCGTAGTTTGATCTGACATGTGGCTTTCCATCAAGTTGCTGGAAGCTGAGCCGGCGGGACTGGATGTCTGGACCAGTGCACCCGGTCCCTCGAGAATCCTCTGCACGAAACGGTCCGGATCGCGCGTGGGCCTGTAGATATGCAGATCCGCGATCGCACCGCGCTCTTTTGCGGTCGCCATGCGGTTAAATGCATTATAAGTCGCCAACTTCAATTTTCGATCTGTCCGTGAAGCGCGACAGACGGAATGGAGTCGAATCGACGCTTGGCACGTCACCTGCGACCAGATCCGCCGCCAGATGGCCAATGCCAGGGCCGGCGCCGAAGCCGTGTCCGGAACAGCCTGCAGCGACGAATACTCCGCCAATGCTGTCCACCGGTGAGATCACGGGTACGGCGTCCGGTGTGCAGTCGACGTACCCACCCCAAGAGGACACGACGCCGGCATCGGCAACGGTGGGGAACAGGGCTCTTACCCGCGTCATGATGGTTGACAACATCCGCTTGTCCGGAGCGGGATCGAGGACGCGGATGCGCTCGAAGGGGGTTGGCCTGTCGAGATGCCAGCGACGGAGTGAGTCCGGGCCCTCGAAGAACGAGCGGCCTATGCCGATTTCAACGGCCTTCAGCCGTTTGATGAACATCGGCAGAAACGGGCGGACATAGCGGATCCCCTGCGGCGTGATCTCAAGGGTCGCCCTGCCGCTGACCGCGATCGTGTAGCCGCCATCGAGCCGGCGCGTCATGGCAAAGTCGGATGTATAGACTGCCTCACCAAAATCCGGTGCAGGAGCGGTCCGCAAGGCGGTCTGACGGACGCTGGCCTGCGGCAGCGAAACCGCATGCATGCGCAGGAAAGCAGAAGCCCAGGCGCCGGCTGCACATAGGACCGCACTGGTGCGGATAGTGCCTTTCTCGGTGACGACGCCGCTCACTTGCCCATTGGTGATATCCAGGCCGCGTGCCGCGCAGTTCTGATGAATCGTCGCGCCATGCATGCGCGCGCCCTCGGCGATCCGAGGGGCGGCGAGCGCGGGCTCGGCCTTGCCATCATCTGCAGCATGGACACCGCCCAGCCATTTGCGGCCGCCAGCCGCAGGAGCGGCGGC
>UCOA01000101.1 GCA_900474095.1 Hyphomicrobiales bacterium
CCGCATGACCCGCAGCTTCATGCTGAACGAACTGGCGCAGGAATATATCGTCGCTGCCCGCGCCAAGGGACTTTCGGAAGCCCGCATTATCTGGGCGCATGCGCTGCGGAACGCCGCCGTGCCGCTGGTGACCGTCATTGCGCTTTCCTATGCCGGCCTGCTCGAAGGCTCGGTGCTGACGGAGACGGTCTTTGCCTGGCCGGGGCTCGGCCTCTACATCACCAATTCGCTGCAGAACGCCGACATGAATGCCGTGCTGGGCGGCACGATCGTCATCGGTTCGGTGTTCATCGCCATCAATATCCTGTCCGATCTTCTCTACCGGACGCTTGACCCGAGGACGCGCGCGCGATGAGCGAGACAAGGCAAGCCACCCCCACTCCGATGAGCCGCCGCGAATGGCTGATGTCCGACCGGCCGCAATCGCGCCTGCAGGCGCGCCTCGGCCGCGCCTATATGACCTGGCGCCGGTTTTCGGCCAACCGGCTGGCGGTTGCCGGGCTCGGCATTATCCTGTTGCTCATTCTGGTTGCGATGTTCGCCGACGCGCTGGCGCCGCATTCGCCGGTCATCGGCAATCTTGCCGGCGCGCGCCTGCTGCCGCCGGGGAGCGAAGGCTATCTGCTCGGCACCGACGATCAGGGCAGAGACATTCTCTCCCGCTTGCTCTACGGCTCGCGGCTGACGCTGCTCGTCATCGTTCTCGTCGCGATCATCGCGGCCCCCATCGGCCTCTTGGTCGGAGCCGTTTCCGGTTATGCCGGTGGCTGGGTCGATGCGGTGTTGATGCGGATCACCGATATCTTTCTTGCGTTTCCGAAGCTGGTTCTGGCGCTCGCTTTCGTCGCCGCCATGGGACCGGGCATCCAGAACGCCATCATCGCGATCGCCATCACCTCCTGGCCGCCCTATGCACGTATCGCCCGCGCCGAGACACTGACCGTCCGCAATTCCGATTACATCGCTGCCGTCCGGCTGATGGGCGCATCACCCCTCCGGATCGTGCTGCGCCACGTCATGCCGATGTGCGTGTCATCGCTGATCGTCCGCGTCACCCTCGATATGGCCGGCATCATCCTGACGGCTGCGGGCTTGGGCTTTCTCGGCCTCGGCGCTCAACCGCCGCTGCCGGAATGGGGCGCGATGATCGCGTCGGGCCGCCGCTTCATCCTCGACCAATGGTGGGTCGCAACCATGCCCGGCATCGCCATCCTCATTGTCAGCCTCGGTTTCAACCTGCTCGGCGACGGTCTGCGCGATGCGCTCGATCCGAGGGAGAGCGGCCAATGAACCCGATGTTGACGGTCGATGATCTGAGGGTCTCGTTTCCGACCCGCACCGGCCTGATCGAGGCGGTGCGCGGCGTCTCCTTCACGCTCGGCCGCGAGCGGTTGGGCATCGTCGGCGAAAGCGGATCGGGCAAGTCGCAGACGGGCAGGGCGATCATGGGGCTTACGCCGCCGCATGCCCGCATCTCGGCAAGCAAGCTCAACTTCGATGGCATCGACCTTCTGGCCGCGCCCGCGAAGGTCCGGCGCAGCCTTCGCGGCAGCCGCATTGCCATGATCCTGCAGGACCCGAAATATTCGCTCAATCCCGTCATGAGCATTGGCCGTCAGATCGTCGAGACGCTGCGCACCCATGAAAACGTCAGCAAGCGCGTGGCTAGAGACCGGGCGATCGCCATGCTGGAGGCGGTGCAGATCCGTGATGCGGGACGCGTGTTCGACCTGCATCCGCACGAGGTATCCGGCGGCATGGGGCAGCGCGCCATGATTGCCATGATGCTGATTGCCGGCCCCGAACTGTTGATCGCCGACGAGCCGACCTCGGCGCTCGATGTGACGGTCCAGCTCGACGTGCTCCGCATCCTCGACAAGCTCGTCTCCGAACGCGGCATGGGGCTGATCTTCATCTCCCACGATCTGCGGCTGGTGTCCTCCTTCTGCGATCGGGTGATCGTCATGTATGCCGGCAGGATCGTCGAGGAGATCGCGGCCTCGGAACTGTCGAATGCGAAACATCCCTATACGCAGGGCCTGCTCAACTGCATGCCGACACTTGGCACCGACCGGCATCCACTGCCGGTGCTTGATCGCAACCCGGAGTGGGCGGCATGACGGCGACAATTGCAGCGGAAAACCTGACTGTCGCCTATGATGATTTCCTGGCGCTCGACAATGTCAGTATCGACGTCGCGCCCGGCGAATCCTTTGGCCTCGTCGGCGAATCCGGATCGGGAAAATCGACACTGCTGCGGGCCATTGCCGGGCTTGCGCCTGTGATCGGCGGAAAGATCCTGCTCGATGGCAAAACGCTCGGTGCGCAATATCGCGACAAGGCATTCTATCGCCGGGTGCAGATGGTTTTTCAGGACCCTTATGGATCGCTGCATCCGCGCCAGACCGTCGATCGCCTGCTACAGGAACCGCTCGCCATCCACGGTGTAGAGGATGCCGAACACCGCATCCTGCGCGCGCTCGATGAAGTCGGGCTCGGTTCATCCTTCCGTTTTCGCTACTCGCACCAGCTTTCCGGCGGCCAGCGCCAGCGTATCGCCATCGCCCGGGCGCTAATCATCGAGCCGCAGATCATGCTGCTCGACGAGCCGACCTCGGCGCTGGATGCCTCGGTACAGGCCGAAGTGCTGAACCTGCTCGAACAGGTTCGTCGCGACCGCAGGCTCACCTACATCATGGTCAGTCACGATCTCGGCGTTGTCACGCATATGTGCGAGCGCCTTGTGGTGATGAAATCGGGCAAGGTTGTCGAGCGGCTGTCATCCGGCGATCTCGTGGCAGGGCGGATCAGCGAGAGCTATACGAAGAACCTGATGATCGCGAGCAAGGGGTTTGTGCGCAAGGCGGCCTTTGCCTGAGCCGCTCGGCCGGCTTCCCGACATCGCCAGAACCACGCCTTGTGCTGTGTATTAGAAAGGCGCAATATTCTGGTGCTGGGGCATGGTTCACCTTGGGAGGAGCGAATCATGAACGATATGAGCCTCATGAATCTGCAGGCAGGAAAGACATGGGTGGGCGCGGCTGCCATCGAAGCGCTTGCGGCAGGGCTGCGCGGCAAGGTGCTGGAAGCAAGCGATGCCTCCTATGACGAGGCGCGGGCGATCTGGAACGCCATGATCGACCGCAGGCCGGCGCTGATCGTGCAATGCGCCGAAGCGGCGGACGTCGTCAATGCGGTGCGATTTGCAAACGACAACAAGTTGCTCGTCTCGGTGCGCGGCGGTGGGCACAACATTGCCGGCAACGCGGTCTGTGATGGCGGCATGATGATCGACCTGTCGCCGATGAAGTCGGTGCGTGTCGATGCCGCGGCAAAGCGGGCGTGGGTCGAACCGGGGGCGACGCTCGCCGATCTCGACAAGGAAACCCAATCATTCGGGTTGGCGCTGCCGACCGGCATCAACTCGACGACCGGCATTGCCGGGCTGACCGTTGGCGGCGGCTTTGGCTGGATCACGCGCAAGTTTGGCCTGACGATCGACAACCTCGTTTCGGCAGACGTCGTCACCGCGAATGGCGAACTGGTGCGTGCAAGCCTTGCGGAAAACGGGGACCTGTTCTGGGCTCTCCGAGGCGGCGGCGGGAATTTCGGCATCGTCACGGCGTTCGAGTTTCAACTCCACGACCTCGGCCCGCAGGTCCTTTCGGGTCTCGTGGTGCATCCGTTCGCCGACGCGCAGGCGGTTCTTCAGCAATACCGAGAGGCTCTCGAAGCGGCGCCGGACGAGCTTACCTGCTGGGTCGTTATGCGCCAGGCACCACCGCTGCCGTTCCTTCCGCAGGAGTGGCATGGCAAGGAGATTTTGGTGCTCGCCATGTGCTATTGCGGCGATATAGCCGAGGGCGAGAAGGCGACGCAGCAATTGCGTTCGATCGGCAAGCCGATTGCCGATGTCGTCGGTCCCAACCCGTTTACCGGCTGGCAGCAGGCCTTCGATCCCCTGCTGACGCCCGGCGCCCGCAACTACTGGAAGAGCCATGATTTCATCGCGCTTTCAGACCCCGCGATCGCGGTCCTGATCGATGCGATCGGCACGCTGCCCGGACCGGAATGTGAGATATTCATCGCCCACCTTGGCGGTGCCGTCGGCCGCGTCGCAACCGGTGCAACTGCCTTCCCGCAGCGGAATTCGCACTTCGTCATGAACGTTCATGCCCGTTGGCGCGAGCCGGCAATGGACACGGCATGCATCGCATGGGCGCGCCAGCTCTTCGACGCGGCAGCGCCCTATTCAGCGGGAACGGCCTATATCAACTTCATGCCCGATGACGAGGTCGATCGCGTCGAGACGGCCTATGGTGGCAACTACAAACGGCTCGCGGAGATCAAGCGACAGTACGATCCGCAAAACCTGTTCCGCATGAACCAGAATGTCAGGCCGGTGGAGGGAAGGCGGATGATGTGAGTGATCACAGCTGCCATTAGTCAGCGAGCTGGATCATCGCACGCACGAGTAGCATCGAGGTGCCCGTCGATCGAACAGAGCCGCCGCTCCATATGGGCGGCGGCCTCTTCATCGTTGACTTCGCATGTGATGAGAGGAAAATGTCCTTTTATGCGTCAACACGCAACAGAAGAGGTACCTACGATGACGATCGCAAGGAAACTTCAGGACTATATCGATGGCGAGGGTATCGCCTATGACACCGTCCCTCATCACCGCACGGCAACAACAAGCCAGACGGCGCAGGCGGCTCATGTCCCGGGCAACAGACTGGCAAAATCCGTGGTTGTGCATCACGAAATGGGGTACGTGCTCGCCGTTGTCCCCAGCACACACCGGATCGAACTCTCCACATTGCAGGATGTGATGAACAGGCGCCTTGGCCTCGCATCGGAGGAGGAGGTCTGCTCGCTTTTCTCCGACTGCGACATGGGTGCCGTGCCGCCCATCGGATCGGCCTACGACGTGCCGGTGATCCTCGACGAAAGTCTCGGCAACGCCAGCGACGTCTATTTCGAGGGCGGTGATCACAAGACCTTGGTGCATGTGAGCGGTCCAAACTTTCGCAGCCTCATGAAGGGTGCGCAGGTCGCCCGCTTCAGCCACGTGGCGTAGATGGGACGATCCTGGCGCGCGCCCCGCAGTGCCCGGCGCGGAGTTGTTGCCACCGCCGGGACAGACATGCCTGACCTCCTAGCTCTCTCGGAGTTCTCGGGCGCTGTCCCGGGGAGGTACTCGCGCGTCCGCTCGGCTCAGCTCAAATTCCGACGATTCCAATTGTCGGCGGCACGAAGTTCGGAAACCCGAGCCTCGGATAGTCACAGCGCCTATCGAACTTGGAGATCGGTTGAGTGCGCCTGCAAGTCGGATCGGTTTTGTAGGCATAGCCAGGCAAGTTGACATACCGACTATGTGGGGTGCACACCACGATCGCCATTCCGATCAGCAATACCGCATAGGTCCTCATGATCGCGCCTCGTAAGCAAACTTACGTCAGTCACTGGATTTGGTGCTTTGTCGTGATGAAGCCTTCGCGCAGAGGAGCAAGCGCTTCGCGCACCTCGGCGTCCGAGCAAATATCTCATAGACAGCGGGCGATAACTATTCACACAAAAGGATGAGGGGGCGTCATACCCAGCGACAAATTTATCGACGCAGAAAGGGACAAAACACCTAACGAAAGACATCTGATAATAAATGAAATCAGCTAGTTCAATGGCGCACCCGACAGGATTCGAACCTGTGACCTTTGGAATCGGAATGCAGCCGTGATGCATTTTCCATTGCTTCCTGTAGTTTACTCAAGCTTGATTTTGTGATCAATATCAGTCTCTAGACGCTTTCTGCAGTTACAACGGTTGGGATCAAGTTTTCCCTGATTTGCTTCCTGCTGCTTCCTATGTGCTTCCTGTAATGGATGGGTGCGATCGTGGCGAAGTTGACGAAACGAGTGATCGACGGCCTTCAGCCGCGCGATAAAGACTATTTCGAGTGGGATGACGAACTGCCTGGTTTCGGTGTTCGCGTGTGGCCTACCGAAAAGAAAACCTACGTCGCACAGTACCGGGTGGGAAAGCAGACCAGACGCTTCAAGATTGGCGCGCACGGCCCGCTGACGGTCGAGGAAGCCCGCAAGGAAGCGAAAGTCGTTCTGGGCGATGTTGCCCGCGGCGAGGATCCGCAGCTAGACCGCGCCACGCGCCGGAAGTCCTTGACGGTGAAAGAGCTCTGCGACGCGTATTTCGAGGCTGCGGGCAAGGGGCTCATCTTCGGTAAACGCGGCAAGCCCAAAAAGGCGTCAACGCTCTATGTCGATCAAGGTAGGGCGAAGAGGCATATCATCCCGCTTCTCGGCACTAAGCTTGTTCAGGACGTCAACACGGCCGACGCTGTGAAGATGATGAGAGACGTCACCGTCGGCAAGACGGCGGTATCGGAAAAGACTGGCAAGCTCAGGGGGAGGGCTATCGTCGAAGGCGGGGCGGGAACCGCATCGCAGGCGGTAACGCTGCTCAGTGCCATTCTGGCTTACGCAGTCTCTGAGGGGATCGTTCCGCACAACGCAGCTCGAGGGATCAAGAAACCGGCCGTAGGCAAGCGCACGCGCCGCCTGGACGCGAAAGAGTATCGAGCGCTGGGCAAGGCCCTATCTGCAGCCGCTGACGTGCCTTGGCAGGGCATCGTAGGGACGAAGCTTTTCCTTCTCACCGGCTTCCGGCTAAGCGAGATCGCCGGTTTGAAATGGTCGGAAGTCGACGAGACCGCCAACTGCTTCCGTCTGGACGATTCCAAGGAGGGCGCCTCTGTCAGGCCGATCGGCGAGCCGGTGTTCGACGTGCTAGCGACCGTGATTCGCCAGGACGGCAACCCTTATGTGCTGCCGGGACCGAGAAGCGATGATGGTCATTACACGTCGCTCGACGAAGCCATCAAAAAGCTGACGAAAAAAGCGGAGCTTTCCGGAGTGACAAGCCACGTCATGCGCCACTCGTATGCTTCTGTCGCCGGCGATCTTGGCTTCACCGAGATCACTATCGCTGCGCTGCTTGGCCATGCCGCTGCCGGCGTCACGCAGCGGTATGTGCATCATCTCGATTCTGTGCTGATCGCAGCGGCCGACAAGGTGTCGGGCGAGGTGCACAACATGATGACGCGAGATCCGGCTGAGGTGGTCAAGCTGCCACGGCGAGCCTAGTCCTTATCCTCTTTCCCTGGGGAATCAGGGAAAGGATCCTCCCACTGCTCATCTGGGAAGCTCGGAGTCGAATAATTCTCGTCATCGAACGGCCGATCTTGCGCGGCCTCATACTCCTCCATGTCCCATTCTTCGACCCGCTTGGCGACTTTCTCGGCAAAACTCATTGTCACGGGAATTTTGTCGGATGCGATATCGCGCAGGGTCTTGTCGATCATATCCGCGATCTCACCGACCTGAGCTTCAAGGTCGCTACCGCGCTTCAACGCTGCGACAAGGGTCGCCAAACCGTTCACGCGATCTTCCAGCGTCGCGGGGGCTGGGAAATAATCGTCTAAGCACGAGACGATAGCCTCATTCATCGACATCCCCGCACGATCGGCCTTCGTTTTGATCCGGTCACGCATTCCCGGCGGCAGACGGACGATGAACTGATCGTAGTCCCGAACTCGCGCCTTCTTTGCCATATTGGTACTTTTCCCTGATTGATATCACGCGTGCGATATTGCGCTTGACTTAACCACACATTTCCTACTTACTCCAGTAATCGCACATGTGCGATATCAAAACAAATGGAGATGGTTAAGCGATGATGAATTCGGAAAGACCACGACTGCGGCGCTCGGAGGTGCCTGGCTATCTCCTTGAAAAGCACGGCATCCCGATCGCCTTGGCAACATTGAACAAGATGGCGACCATCGGCGGCGGTCCTGCGATGCGCTACGTCGGGCGTATCCCGCTCTACGATGTTGCCGACCTGGATCGATGGGCTGCCGATCGCCTGTCGCAGCCGGTTACATCGACCTCGGGGAAGAAAGTGGCATGAGCGGCGCCGACCACCAGCACAGCAACGCGGTCGAACAAGCCGCCGCCTGGCTCGCCGATCAAAACCAACCCCCGAAGCCGATCGTGCCGGCGCTTCGCCAACGCTTTGGGCTCTCGAGCCTGCAAGCCACTGAGGCGTGCGCAATGGCCGAGCGCTTCCGTCTGCTGCGGAGGGCTTTTAGCTGATGGCAGTTTACAGCCCCAAGGACCGAACAAGACTCGCTCAAACCAGGGCCGAGAAACAAATAGACACGCATCGACGCCCACCGAAAAACATGCCTTGGATATGGGTGACGGAAGAGTTGATTTTCAGCCCGGCGTTCACATCGCTCTCGGCAAACGCTTCGCGGGCAATCTGGCGTATCATCGGCGAATACCTGAAAGTCGGACGCAAGAACAACGGCCAGTTGATCGTCACACATCCCAATTTCATTGACTATGGTGTAACCGGGCGACTTGTCGCCGACGCCATTGACGAGCTTGTCTACAAGGGGCTGATCAGAGTTAGACGCGGCAAAGCCGCCGACGGAACTGCGCATCCCAACCTCTACCGCCTGACGTTCTTCGGTGATCATGAGGCCGCCTCTCCCACCAATGACTGGAAGGCAATCGGGAAAGAGGAAGTCGCCCAATGGGACAAGGTACGCGCTGCGAAAGCCTTCGAACGATCCACCAAGGCTGGTCGTAAGAAAAAGTCCTCAATTCACGAAAGTGAAATCGCCCACTTAACTAACGTGAAATGCACGACGTCCGCGAAAGGAAGGCATCATGAAAATATCAATGTTTTCAATGAGCCGTCCAATTTCACGAAAGTGCAGTGCTATGGATAGTTTCCCGGGAGGGGTCAGCGATGCGTGATGAGACCACCGACCTTCCACTCTTCGCCTGGCAGCCGCCTTGCAAGCTGATTGCCTTCCCCATGGTCAACCGTGTCGGCAAGATCCGCGACGTCGCCCGCAAGATGATCGACAAGGCCACCGACCGCCACGCGGACTACTACCAGCGGCAGGTGACGGAAGCCCTGATCTGTCAGCTCGAGAAACTCGGCCTGTCCGAAATCGAGCAGGATGCGCAGATCGGCGCCTTCTGGTGCAAGGTCGAACAAGAGATGATCAGGCAGACCTATCAGCGACCCGGCGCCGGCAGCCATGATCCGCGAGGCGCCGCATGATCTCAATCAGCCGAATGCAACTGAACCCCATTGCAGAGCACGCCCCAGCTCGGGGCATGGAGATAGGCGCTGGCATGGACATGTTGCGGTGGTTCCGGATTCTCGTCCGGATTGGGAACCGGCTCTTCGTCGGGCAGCCGATCGGGGTCGGGCTCTTTTACGGGAGCAGGCTGCTCTATCGGTGGGGTACCGGGACCAGGGCCCGGAATAGGAATTTCAGGTGGCAGCGTCATGACGGCGGAATCCTCTCAATTTGGCGGGAGCTAGTTGCCGATCTTCTGCGGCGGTTCGTCTTTGTCCGGAGGAACGGGGTTTGGCTTCTCGGCCGGCGGACGCTCTGCATCCGGTGGCGGTTTGGGGGCGTCGGCCATCGTGTCTCTCCAAGGAACACACGTAAACTGATGAAGTTCCACGCTTGTTCCGTAGGGGCGCAGATATGACCGCCACGCTTTTCACCAACAGCGAGTTGCTCGCAGCCGACGGACTGGGGCCTTGGCCGATCCTGATGCGGCGGGACGAAATCATAAATCTCAAGACCGCCGTTCATCGCACCGGCCGCGACGAAAGGACTATCCGAGTTTGGTGTAAGGAGTTTGGTATCGGACGGCAGGCCAAGGCAGGCGCGCCGTTGGATATCTCGGCGCCGGCGCTAGAGATGGTCATTCATGGCGATGTGGCTGCGCTGGAGCTGCTCAGGGAGGGGAAGCGCACCCACCCCAGGGTGAAGCGATATTTCGATCATATCGGTCTGATCGAATGATTAGCCGCCAGCACGTTGGTTGAAGTCTCTCACCGCGTCGCGGTATTCGGAACTCACTTGATCGACTTCGCGTTTTGCGTCCTGCGCGATGTCCTCGGCTTCGCTGGCTTCGGTCTTGGCTTTCCTGGCAGCCTCTTCCGCCTCTCCATTTGCGTCGTCGACTTCCCCCTGTTTGCACCGAACAAAATCTTCAATGTTCGATTGATAGCTCTCCATTTCACTTTTGCAGTTGTTGAACTCCCATTCATCATCGAAGTTTCCATAACCGCTTGCGCAAGAAGGAGCGCTTGGCTCCGAACAGTACGCCCAAACGTCCGACGCGTTGATGATACTCAGAAAAACTGCGCCCCCGAGCGCGAGCTGAAAACGCATTCACGATCCCCCAACCATTTTTGCCGCCGCACCGAATAAACCCCTAAATTCATGAAAAGGCTACCGGATACTTCCAATCCCAACGTCATTAGTTCCGTGGTCTTCTGCACATCAGGACGGAGATCAGGAGGCTATCGGGATGCCGATTATCCCTACCAGACAGCGCAAGCAGAAAGACCCGATCGTCAACGTCATGTTGAACGGCGGTCGGGTTACCGCTGGCTTTCGCGCTGCACTCTTCGCCGCTGCCAGCCGTGCAGGCGTGTCCGTCAACGAGTTCGTTCTAACCGCTGCAGCCGAAAAGCTTCGCGCTTCGGGTAACCAGTTTGCTGGCGTGTTCGAGTCCGGCGATATGGGTGAGAGCGTCGGGGTTGGTCTATGACGTCCATTTGGGGCTGCTGAAATGGACGCTGTCCAGGCCATGGGAACTTACCAGCAGAGTCTCGAGGCCTTTGGCAATTCGGCGCTCGAGTTGACGACGCAGCTGGATATCGGTTTCGACCAGGCGTCCGCGAAGCTGGATGCCCTCTACGACCATTGCAAACACGAGATGAGCCGCTTGACTGAGGCGTTTGGCCGTCGGCCGTGGTCGGTGTCGGATCAAATAGAGCTGCGCAGGGCGGCGGATCACTCCATGACCACATTGGACGAACTGAAACAACAATTCCGGTCGGCGATCGCCACCATGCACATGAAGGAATAGCATCATGGAACGCGGCGTCTCGATCTTTATAGACCCTTCAGGTGCGCAGACCGGCGGCCGGGTAGTCAAGCGCGAGTTGAAGGAAATCGGCGCTGCCGCGGTGACAGCGCAAAGCCAGATGAAAGACCTCTCCGACGCCCAGGCCGTTGCCGCCAAGTCGGCGCAATCATCCGCACAGATCATGACGCAGCAACTCGACGCTCTCCGCGCCAAATACAACCCCACGTTCGCTGTGCTGCAACGCTACAAGCAGACGCAGGAGGAGATCAGGGGCGCCCATCGCCTCGGGGCTCTATCTGTCAGTGAAATGACATCGGCCCTGTCTCGCGAACGTCAGGCGGCCCTGTCGTCGATCGAAGCGATTAAGGGCTACGGCACCGCGCTCAATTCAGCCGCGGCAGCGCGACGGAAGCTTGGAAGCGGTGGCGGCGCAAGCACGTTCAACACCGCCAACCTCGCCGCACAGTTCCAGGACATCGCCGTCACGTCTGCAATGGGCATGTCGCCCCTCCAGATCGCCCTACAGCAGGGAACGCAGCTTTCCGCGGTGCTGGGCCCAATGGGCGCTGCCGGCGCTGTGAAGAGCCTTGGCGCAGCCTTCCTGTCGGTCATTAACCCGGTGTCGTTGCTGACGCTCGGTGTCGTTGGTGTTGGCGCGGCCGCTCTTCAGTATTTCGGCAGCATGGCATCCTCGGCCAAGACCTCCGATGACGCGATCAAGCAGCATGCCGACACCATCGAATCCATCAAGGATGCCTATGGCGTGGCTTCAGAAGGGCTTGGCGAGTACGTCAAGAAAAGTCAGGCCGAAGCTGCGGCGGCTGCCCGCACGAACCTTGACGTGCAAAAGAGCGTCCTGAAGGACGTCTTCACCGACTTCAACAACACGATTGGCACCCTTCAGGCGAGGACCGGCGGCGCCTCCGACGTCGAGACCCGCTTTGCGCCGTTCGCCGAAGCCATCCGCAACCTCCGCCAGAGCGCAGTCGATGGTATCCCCGACTTCGTGAGGTTCAGGTCAGAGGTTCTTGCTGTAGCCGCGGTCGATCTGAGTAGGCTTGGCGTGCTGTCCGACGAGCTCATCAACAGCTCTACGGCTGCAGCGGATGCCGGCAGGCGGGTGAAATCGGCCAATGACGTGATTTCCGGTCTTGGCGGTATCGCTGCTGGGCAGGTGTCCGGCGTGTCCAGCCTGACAAAAGCGATGAACGATCTTGCAGGTATCGCTGTTCCGGCGCTGAACGATGCAGAGCGTGCCCTGACCGCCTATCAGAAGGCAATGGATGGCGCCCAGGGCTCGGAAGATCGCCGGTCGGCGGCTGCGACCTATGATGCAGCCCGCAAGCGCATCAGTGACCAGAATCCGACGGTTATGAACCCTCAAGGCCGCCCTGTTGGTGTTCCCGTGCCGGGCGACAGGCCGAATCCCCTTGGCGAAGACCGCAACAGTCTTACCGCCCTGGCCAACCTCGCGAATACGAGTTTCGGCAGCGCCACCCAGAGCGCCAAGTCTCTCGGTCAGGCCGTCACTGGCATCTCCTCCGGACTGCAGACGGCAAACATCGGCGTCGTCAACGTCACCCAGAGCCTTGCCAACGCTCAGACGCAGGCATTTTCGGCCATGCAGCAGTCGGGCGTTCAGGTCAGGACGCTGAAGACCGAGCTTGCTGATATCCAGAAGACCCTGGCGGAAGCAGCTAAGACACCCGTCTCTGAAATCTTCGGCGATGGGGTAAGCCAAGAGAAGGGTTCTGCAGCCATTGCCACGGCTGCAGTCAATATCGAAAAGGTCATGACCGCGCTCGGCAAGAGCGGCATGACGGCATCGATGGCGCATGAAGCGATTGAGATGGTCAGGGCCGGCCTTATCCAGTTGGGCGGCGATGCAAAATCTGTCAACGTCCTCGTCGATGGCATGGTGGCCGGTACGATGCGGACGATGGAGTTGAAGGGCGCCGTCGAACAGCTATCCCAGTCCATCCTTGGAATCCCGAACAAGATCGTAAACATCGGGATTCGCCAATACACCGTTGGCGCGACGGGCGGCGGCACCAAGGGCATCAATGTCTATGGTGGCGGCGCTGATTTCTCTTCGACGCAATATGACGTTGGCGGCGGCAAGACCGTCGGTGTCCATGGCGGCAACGGGGCAGCCGTCACGACCACGGGCTATCTGGTCGAACAGTCCGACATAAACGGGATGTATGCCGATCTTGGATATGCCGGCGCGCGGGCGGCCGGTGGGCCAGTGTCCGCTGGTGGCACATACCTTGTCGGCGAACAGGGGCCAGAGCTGGTCAAGATGGCTGGAGCCGGGAACGTTTCCACCGCTGGCGCCACCGCGTCGATCCTGTCCGGTGGCCGCGACACCTTGAGCCTGATGGAAGATCACCTTTACAGCATCATGCAGGAGTTGAAATCCCAGACCGACTACATGGCCACCGCGGCGAACGACAACCAGACAATGATTGGTTGCCTCGAAGTGATTAAGTCCAAAGCCTCGGCCTCGGTGTCGCAGGCCTATGGCGGCTCCGGCTCCGGTAGTTCAAGCGGCAGCGGGTCGTTTAGCCGCGGCGGATCTTCGAGCGGTGGCCAAAGCCATCTTGACCCGATGTCGCCCTACTATTTCAACGCGGCTCGGGGCAATCTGTATGGCAGTGGTGCGAAATATGACCCGGTCGCTGATGCGATGCTCAACGGCAATGTCGACGCCCTTCGCGGCGTCAGCGGCGGTTTCACCGGAGCGATCAGCGATGCCATGGGGCGGATCAACAAGACGACGAACTCGCCTTCGCTGCTCGACCGCCTGAAGAACCAGCTTGGCTTTGCCACGGGTGGCCAGATCATGCCGGGTGAGGACCAGCGCGTCGAGTTCTTCAAGAAGAACACCGAGCGGGTGATCATCGTCGATGACGCCAAGGTGTCGGATGGACGGGGTGGGAAACAGGCGCCAAGGGCTGAAAGGCCGGTCAGCCTAGTGGTCAACTTCAATGGCGGTGTCGCCACCGATAAGCGGTCACAGCAGGCGCAGGCGGATGAGATTCGCCGCGTCGTGCATCAGGCATTGAGGAGCTGACTATGACTACGGCCACGATGACAGATGCTCTCAAGTCCAATCCGTTCGTTGATCCTGCGAGGGCACCGATAAATTACAGCCTTGGCGTTGTCGGCAACTGTATGGCTCCGCTGTTCCCCTCTGAGGGTGAGGGCGCAACCTTCTCCATGTCTCAAACAGAACAGGTTGCAGTCGGCGATCTCGTGGCCGTGTTCTTCGCTGAGGGCATATTCACGATGGGCGGCAATTTGCGTTGCAAGGTGCTGACCGGGGAAACGCCAGAGACGATCGGGCTGATGCAGCTTAATCCTCTCACATATCTCACGTTCAAACGTGAATCGATTCTGGCGATGCACAAAGTTGTCGCAGTGCACTTACCTCTTCGGCGCGCGCCCATCGATCCACGTGCGCTGCTGGCGCCGCACCTCCGCCCGTCTTCTCCCGTGAAAAGGACCATCTCCCCATGCCCATGAACATGACGACCTTTTACGCCTCACTTCACTTGGGCTTTAACGGGGTCGATGGCGCGACAACGACCACGGACGAGAGCTCCAGCGGCAAGACCATGACGTTCGCCGGCGATGCCGCCCTGGAAACCAGCAACGCCATGTTTGGCTCCGCGTCGCTGTTTAAAAGCACGACGGGCTATGTCCATACGCCCGACCATGCGGACTTCGACTTCACCGGAGAGTTCACTCTGGAAATGTGGCTGGCGGTGGGTAACACCTCCGGCGGCACGTTGCTCTCGAAATGGTTGGTCACTGGAAACCAGCGCTCCTGGGAAATCGGCGTAACCGACGGCGGGACTTACTGTACGGTGTACTTCGCTATCTCTACCGACGGCACGGGTTCGGGCGGCAATTTCCTGAACCTAGCCAACACCACCGTTGGTTTCCGGCTACCTGACGACGACTTTGCAACCAAGCACCACATCATGGTCACCCGTAACTCGTCCAATCTCGTGCGTCTGTTCGTCGATGGCGTTATGGCAGCTTCCGGCACGTTGTCGGGTACGACCTTCTCGACCACCACTAAGTGCTGCGTCCTGGCGCGCGACGATGGTTCAAACGATGGCACCCAGAAGATGATTGACGAAGTCCGCATCACCAAGGGTGTCTGCCGGTACGACAGCAACACGAGCTTTACCCCGCCGACAGCAGCTTTTCCGCGCTCATAGAGGTTTGACCATGTCCGAAGCGATCGTCCGCGCCATCTGTGCCGAGTTCAATATCGAGATCGTGCGGATGAACGAATATCCGAAGCCTGGTCAGACGCGGGCCCTCGCCACCATGGGCAGGATCCTCGGCACCCATGGCGAAGGACATCTCCGGCTTGTCGTCTCGACGCTTGCAGAGACCAAGGGCAACGATGGACTGATGACTGAGGTCAGCCTATGGGCCGTCAGTGACCTGATATTGGCGTGTAGCGCGTGGGTCGAGAACAACGCCAGTGAATGGTTCGAAGCATGGGATGAAATCCCCATGGGCTGGCTTATGTGGCGTTGTCAGGAGCTGGTGCCGGTGGTCAAGCAGCGTCACGCTCTGGTGGGCATGATGTATCTGATGCTCACCAGCCGACGGGAACGAAACATCGCTGGCGATCGGCAGCCGGATTACTCATTCATGAGGCGCGTCAGGAAAGCCGAAGAGGAGCCCAGCGCGGCCGACGTCCGGCGCCAGCAGATGATCGAAGCCGGTCAGAAGCTGCTCGAGGTCAAGGCCGCTCTTCCCCATGGCGCCTTCCTCCAATGGATCGAAGCAGAGTCCGGCATGAACTACCACGTGGTCATGCATTACATGCGCCTGGCGAAAGCCGAGGCAGACCAGCAGGAGCGATCGGCGGCGTGAGACCTAAAGGCGCTGTGCGAATGCCGCCTCAATGGCGCCCTTGATCCTTAATGCTAGTTCTGCGTCGTGCGTCACAAGGGCCTCTATATCGCCGGAGGAGGTTTTAAATGTGACAGTCATTTTTTCCATTGATGGATTAAAGTACAGTACGGTGATTGAAACCAAAAAAAGCAGCACCGCCGTGATCGTGAGTAGTTCGCTTCCATCAATTAGAAAAACAATAAAGGCGATGAAAAAGACAATTGAGCACGCAAATTGCGTGGTTCTGTCGAACAATGCCTCCCTCTTCAGGAACACACTTCCGATGTTGGCGATTTGATAGGTGGTCTCACCGATTTTTGCCGACGTGCGCGTGATGACAATATCGCCGGCTGAGAGAATTGGTTCCATAAACGCCCCCTACGCATAAAACCGAAAATCGAAGCGTCTCACAGCGCACGCGGCAGTCAAGGATTAGGGGCGTCGACAAAATGAGGTAAGAAGCGCCACTATTCCGGTTCGCCGTTTCCCTCACGTTCCCACACTCAATCCTGGGTTTTTCCGCTGTGAAGCGTCCAGAGCCTAACGCGCTTTGTAGGATCCGGATCAACTTCCCGCACGATGTAGTGCTGATCTCGTCCGACAATGACCATGACCAAGCCGGCAAGGCACGCAACGTTACAGATGATCAGGCCAAGCGTCGGAAAAAAGAGGCTTTCGCCACGTGCCAACTCGCTGACCAACCACCAATAAACCGCGGCGGCCACGACGGGACTGCAAACGAACATCCACGCCCCAAGGATCCCCGTATCGTTCAAAAGTTGCGAGCTCGACATCTCAATGCGTTTTGTCATCGTCCCCCAGTCCCCCTGGATGAATGACGGCGGCAAGCCTCGCAAGGAGTGGAGGCTGCCGGAGCGTCACCGCATTCTCGATTGTCAATTCCTCAGCCAATCTGCGTTTGCTTTTCCGTCGATCATCACCAACACCTCATTCGCGCGTGTTTCATCGCCCGAGCTGTCGACATACTCGCATCGAGAGTGAGCACGGAGCGGCGTTCCGAAAGCGTTGGGAGCGTCGTAGCTGATCAGCACGCTGAACAAGACCGGCTTAACCACACCTCGGTCAAAGTCTAGCATCCGCTCCCTCCGATAAGCATGATCGCGGAAGGAAGAAATGTAGTCGAGAAAGGCGGCCCTATCCATCGGCTTGTCATCGGAGCGGCTTATTTCAATCCGCTTGTATCCAGACGGGGACTGCAATCGAAATTTGAGAGCAGCCTCGCAGGCAGTCACCAGTTCGGAATCAAAAAAGGATGCAAAGACGTTACAGCCACACAACGTCGGTAGGATGATGAGCAGCCCGAAGAAGGCCCTACGTATCGACCGCGTCATCATCCGACCACCTTCTCGACCGTGACGGTCCGTCCCCTCGTGAGGGCGACAATCAGCCCGAGGATCAAAGAGCCGACCAACCACAAGCCGAGCAAGAAGGTAACGCCAATGCCGGTGGCGACAATAGCGATGGCGGGTTCCACCGTACCTGGAGGGAAGGACGCGCCGCTGGTGCGATAGGTGAACAGTCCAGTTGCCAGCGCCATGAAGGCGTTGAAAGCCAGAAAGGCCCACCAGATGAGGGTCCCGAATATCCCGCGCTTTCGCTTCTCTGTCCTGAGTATGGTCGCCATGGATGCCCCCAACGCACTACAACCGAGACGTCTAGCGTCTCATAGCGCACGCGACAGTCAAGGATTAGGGGCGTCGTCTAATGGAGGTAGGAAACGCTCCGTTGCCGTTGGGTGCATCTTTGACATAATCCGTGCCGGAGTGATTGTGGAGCATTGTCAAAACTCATGCGACAGAGAGACCAGAAAGCAAAACCCGCCAACGCCGGTCGCCCCCTGTCGCCATGGGTGTTTGCTGCGCCCTTGGCTGCCGTCGTGCTTGGTGGCGCCTATGGCTGGGCCACTATGCCGCCCATGGACACGATCAGCGCCTCATTCACGCTGTGCGAAGATTCCGCCCGTGTCACCTGCGTCGTCGACGGTGATACGTTCTGGCTTGATGCGGTCAAGTACCGGATATCCGACATCGATACGCCGGAGATCAGCGAACCGAAATGCCAGGAAGAGTTGACGCTGGGAGAGGCGGCGAAATACCGACTTCTGTCCCTGCTCAACGAGGGCCCCTTTGGCTTGCAAGCCGGCCTGAGAGACGAAGACAAGTATGGGCGCAAGCTCAGGGCTGTTTATCGCGGCGGACGATCGCTGGGGCACGTACTTGTCAAGGAGGAGCTTGCCCGAACGTGGACCGGCCAACGAATTTCATGGTGCCAACAGGAGTAGCGACCCAGATGTTGAACCGATTTACGATCAGTTATCCAAATTCATCTTCGAACCTTTTGAGATCGGCCCAGTAAAGGAGAGATTCCATGCGCGGCATGCCACTTCTATTTGCAACCGGCATAGCGTTTTCAATGGCATTAGGCGCACCGGCCTTCAGTGAATGCAGCACAAAAGTAGGCGCCAGAATTGAGCTAAGCGCTCCAGCCCTGGTGGCGCAAAAGTTGTCGGCTGCAGGTGACACAAAAGGTGAATTTGAGACCACAGCTGAATTTCAGGCACGTGTAGCGACCTCGCATGCCAACGCAACGGGCCAGAAAATCGTTGTCGAATCGACGCTTGATCCGGAGAATATGCGCTACGATGCTGACGGAGGCAGGTTTGAACTGTCTCAGTACGCATGGGCGAACACGTCAGGTTCTTTCGACAAACTGTTTCCAAGTGGTAATGAATACGGGGTTCCGCCAGTATCTCTTATCGACGAAACTCACGGGTTGGGACTGGGAGTCACTGAAAAAGTCGTAGGTACCTATCAGGCCTCTAACTCATATGGAAACTCGGTTGAAGTAAGCAGAATTGACCGCATTCGGTACGGCCTCTTCGATAGGGTTGCCAAAAAAGATGAGGCGACGTGGAGTTTTGAGTACCCTGCGAATGGCAGCTATCTCGACAACACCTATAAACACGCAGGCGTTTTCTTAACGATGGACCCTGCGACTGCCAAAGAAATCAAACCGCAGTTACGCGTTGGTGTGGAGTTTTCTCCCAAAAAGCCGTTCCTAGCGAACGGGACAGATTATTGGGAACCACGTATCGACAGACCTACGGAAATTAGCGAGACCATCCAAGCATTCATCGGGGACATAGCGTGCGCCGTCATAACCGACGGACAAGGTGTTGTTTTGAAAACGGTGTCTGTGGCGTATTGATCCAGTTGCTGGATTTACCTAAACCAGATGCCGGAGCGACAAGGTCTCCCGCATTGGTCGTGGGCTCTTAGCAACCGTCGAGTTGAATGCATCGAGTCAAGACCAGCGGCACTTGCGCGATGGATATGCCGAAGCGGTTCGAATGGGGCGCCTACCGCCCGCCGGAATCGTTTCATCGTTATCCTCATGCCTCGATGCCAGTTGCCCTTAGCACGTCTCGCACCGCGACACGTAGGCCGGCTACTGCTGATACCAGATGGTTGATCCTCCGCGGCCTCGCCGACACATCTGGCCACGTGTCAGAGAGTGATCGTAGATCGTAGTCGTAGCGGACTCGGACATAGTCCCCCTCATCACTCGTTGCCGCAACGTATTTGACGGTGCGCGGATCCAAAACTAGCCCCTTGGCTGTGGCAGCTATGAGCATCTTCTGTGTGTCGTGCATATACGCGCGTAATTCAGCCGGCTCGACACCGTGCAGTCGAAGATATGCCCGCAGAAAGGTTTCTATGGCGTGGAGAAATAGGAGCCGCGCCGGATGATCGGAAAACGGCCTTTTCTGATGCAGCATGACCGCATTGCCGGCATCTTCAAAGGATCGCCCGAGGAGGTAAATGCCATATGGCGTCAAACCAGCGCCAGGCAGCACCTTTGATTGCGATGAAGTCGGAGGCCGCCTGGGCGTCTTCTGGAGGTTCCCAGGCATTTTCTCGCTCCGCGAACGTAGAGTGTTGTGAAACGGTAAAATACTACCGGAGGCTTCCAATGCAACAGCTTGGCAATTCATGGTCTTCTGCCTCAGCGCGACTTTGCCATATTGGCGGACGAAGATGACCGAGAGCAAGAATGACCAGCGATAACGGGAATACTCGGCGACAGGAAAGGGCCATTGCAAAGCTGAGACCTGCCCCTGCCGGCAGCGATCAGAAGCGATCGAAAGAGGAGATGATCTCCAACCTCATGGCGATGATGCAGAAGGGGCCGGTGCAGACGCAGGACGAAGATTCCGGCCAGAGCTTCACGCTCACCACGGACGAAATGCACGCGGTTAAGGACTACCTCGGCGCACAACCCCTTCCGAAGTTCAAGAAGCTCGGCAATCTGCCCGCTGTATATCCGGATCATCCATCCCGGGCCATTGGCCAGGCCCTCATTGCCAAGGCGCTCGGCATCACCGACGAGACTTTCTATGCCGGCGCTTTGAAGCAACTAATCAACGCGTCAGCTGAAGGCTCAGAGATCGACGTTGAGGCATTGAACTTCGCTGTCTCCCTCGTCCGCAGCATCGAGCCACGCAGTCAGCTCGAGACCATGCTCGCGATCCAGATGGCCGCCGTCCACCTCTCCAGCATGAAGTACATGCGGAAGATGAATCACGCCGAGACCATCCCCCAGCTCGACCTACAGGAGCGTGTCGTCAACAAGCTGATGCGAACCTTCACAAGCCAGATGGAAGCCCTCCGGAAGCATCGGAACGGCGGCAATCAAAAGGTCGTCGTCGAGCATGTACATGTCCACGAAGGTGGCCAAGCGATCGTCGGAAATGTGACCCACGGGGGGAGGCCCCCGAAAGAAAGAGACACGCAATCCCATGGACAAGTTGATTTATCCATACCTACTGGCGCCGCGGTGCTCAGCCACATCGAAGCGGACCAAGAGTCGATGCCAGGCGCCAGCGGAGCGCGGGAAGAACGTATGCCGGTTCCACGGAGCGCGCGCCGGGGCGCCCAAGGGCGCGCGAAACGGGGCGTATAAGCATGGCCGTTACACCTGCGAGAGCGTCGAAATCCGTCGCCTCGTTGCCGAGGTGGGGCGAGAACACCGCGAAATGCTCGCGCTCATCGGCGAATGACAACAACCGCGAAACGCAGATCACGCGGACCTCAACTACGGCATTTGAAACGCTGTATGCAGCTGGTACGTCAGCCAAAAGAAGCGAAGTAGCTCCTGATTGTGTTCAAGTCTTCTCGGGCTATCCTGGCGCCGCTCAGATGCACTACTCCATAGGCAGGGCGGCCCCAGAGCCTTCCTTCCTTTATAAGCACCTGCTTGCGGTAGCCTCGAACTAAGGCTTCGCCATGTGTGAGCCGATCAAATGTACCGAGCCCAATCACGACAATTCTTCTGGGGCTAAGGAGCTGGATGAGCCCTGCTACATGCCTAGCGCTGAACTCTTCAGCTGCCAGCCGCACGACCGCGGGCAGGCTGTTCCAGTCCTTAATCGATGGCGCTCTGAAGAAAATCGCATTCATCCCAACGCTGCGATTGATAACATCAATTGGCCAGATGCTTCGCATCCTGCGTGCCAAGAGCCAATCCGCAGTCGCGTAGTCGGAAAACGTGGGCCACCCCTCCCTGTGTCCCAAACGTTGGCTTTCAAGCGCTTCCCCGAGGCGACCCCCGGGTTGGAAACCGAGAAATAAAATCTCTGGACGCGGGAGCGGGGGTGAATACAGCACGCGAAAGCCGAGATCTTCTCCTCCAATTCTCACCGGATGCTCATCATAAAACCGCTGCACGTCCGAATAGATGGCGCGGCAAGCTTCAAAAAGCGGTGCTTCGGTCGTGGCTGGCATATTCATTCACTATCAGGTATTGAGAATGACTTTTATCGTTAGTCGCGATGCCAGGCTAATCATCCCAATAGTTCTTCTTTGGCGGTGGATCACCCTCAGGGTCAAAAAGATGATCGGGGTCGGTGTATAGCTTCTGTTCGACCAAGGCGGATTGTATCTGCTCGACAGCCGTTTGACCTTCCAGCTCCGCCAGTCGATCTTGCGCCCAAGCGATCATACGTTGATAGTCTGGCGGCAGATCTTCGCCCTGCGGGACGGCGGCTATCGTTTCTCGGAGGTCGTCGGCTTCTCGGCGCACGTTGGCAATCCAGCGCAAATATGCCAGCCGATCTTCTTCGCGCTTAGCTCTGAGCGCAACCATTTCACGTCGGTGAGCAAGTTTTGCACGCCGTTGCTGTTCTGCCAGCTCCTTTTCTCGGCGCTCTTTTTGAACTGCAAGGTGCAATCTGACCCCCTCGACGATGCTGTCCACCAAGCTCTCGATCGTCTGGCTGCTGCCGTCACCCCAGTTGCATCTCACGCCGTCTCCGTATCCGAAAACGCGGAATGCCAGCCTGCCGTTGAAATCTGTTTCTTGTCTTCGCCAGTAGTCGGTAGAGTGTGGATTGACCCTTTTTCTGGTTTCGGTGATCTCAAAGTCGACGGTGGCAATACCTCTCTCAAATCTAAGCCTGGAGTCACTGGCGTCGAGACGGATATCAAAGGGCGTAAGGCGAGGAAGCAAGTTGTGCAGAAATGCGATTACCCGTTCAACGCTTGGCTTGCTCACGAACACCCACTTAAACGAGATCGCCCCCCGCTTATCTGGAGCGACCGCACGAAGCTCGCGCGCCAAATCAAGCAGTTCCCCGCGAAGGTCTGAGACAGGACCTTCGTACCGTTGGATTGCGCAACGAGGTTCTGGCGGCGTCCGAGGAGCAGAAATCCTTTCAGGAGGCGATGCTTTCGCGGCCGCCAAGTCGTCTTCTGCCAAAGCAGCTTCAGCAGCTTCCAGTACTTGCGCCACATAGGTGCTTGGTTTTCTAACATTCTTGCCAATATGGACGATGTGAAGATCTGTATTATCTACAGACCGAAGTTTCGGCTTCTTAGGTGATTGTCCGGCTTGGATTTTGGCCCAGTAGCCCCGCGGAGGAGGTGGAACCAGGTGGCGCTCGCAAATCTTGGCGAGACCTCGATCCGACAAACCGTACTGCTCTGCTAGCTTCTGGATCGGTGTCGACCAGACCATGCGATGCAGTTCTTCCCTGGTGATCGTACGCTGTAGCTCTGCCATCTGCCGACCCGTTCTTGCCAAGCAGGAGACTGCAAATGGACTGAAAAGAGTCAAGCCTATTCAGTAGCGAGAAGGCCTCCTTATTGACAGCAATTTGACCGCTTGACCGCTGCTTGCACTTCGGCAACTCTACTCTGATAACGGGTGGGGGACTCATGAGCACGATTGAAGAAAGCCTGCGCGCTATTTCTGAGCGCGTGAAGTCGCATTCCAGCACGATGGCAACCGAGGAGGCGGTGAAGACGGCGGTGGTGCTGCCGTTCTTTCGAACCTTGGGCTATGACGTCTTTGATCCATCGGAAGTGGTTCCCGAGTTCATCGCCGACGCAGTGGGCAAAAAGGGAGAGAAGGTCGATTACGCCATCAAGATCGACAACGAGATCCGCATTCTTGTCGAGTGTAAGCCAATCTCGGTTGCACTCGAGAAAAAGCACCTTGATCAGCTCTACCGATATTTCAGCGTCACCAACGCCCGATTTGCCATCCTGACCAACGGGCGCACATTCAACTTCTACACCGATCTTGAAGCGCCTAATAAACTCGATACCAGGCCGTTCTTCGTCTTTGACGTCACCGATTTCAACGCCGGAATCATTACCGAGTTGCGGAAGTTTGAGAAAGCAGCTTTCGATGTCAACGCCATTCTCGCGACCGCGGAACGGTTGAAATACACCTCCGGTGTCAAGCAGGTCATCTCCAAGCTGATAGAGGAGCCGACCGATGAATTCGTGAAGATGATCGCCGGCAGCGTCTACGATGGGCGAATGACCGCGCAGGTGAAGGAAATGATGACGGGCGTCGTGCGAGCTGGATTTCGCGAAGTCATCATGGATACCGTCAAGAGCAGACTGTCGAATGCGTTGGCCGACACGGTCGAAGTGATCGAAAAGATCGATGAACCGATTTCTGAAGATCCGGAAATTGTCACCACGGACGAAGAGCGCGAAGGCTACATGATCGTGAAGGCCATCGTGCGCGATACGATTAGTCCGAAGCGCGTGGTGATGCGCGATGCAAAATCCTACTGCGCCGTTCTCATCGACAACAACAATCGGAAGCCGCTGGCAAGGCTGCATTTTAATCGATCGATCAAATACATCGGCTTATTCGACGGTGACGCTGAAGAGCGATTGATTATCGATTCTCTCGACCAGATATACGACCACACCGAGCGACTGCGAGCGACGGCGAAGAAGTATTCTGCGGAGTGAACTGTTGGGCCGCGCCGGCGCCTTCACATTGGTTTTTTTCGTTGGGTCCAGCAGTTTATGTGGGGCTCAGGAATGTGATCCGAACTATGATCCATGCGTCCCGGTATCGAGTGATGTGGATTGCGCCAGTGGAAGTGGGAATGGACCCGCGTATGTTGACGGCCCCGTGACTGTCGTTGGATCAGACATCTATGACCTCGATCGCGACAACGATGGCATTGGCTGCGAATAGGCGAAACCGGTAGCCAGAATAACGGATATCACTATTGGTGTGGACTCAAATTGACTGCGGCAGCCGGTCCTCGCTGACGTCATCGAGCGCGAGCAACACGGCGTTGGCCATTCACCCATGCCCCCACACGGGAAGCCTACTCGCGCTCGACAGGCGAGGGTGTAGCACTGGCACTCGATCGACGGCGGGAATGGGTGGAGGAGAATGTTATAAGAACTATCAATAGGCGGTAGGTCAGCCAGTCATGTACTCGTTGGGCAGCCCAATTTTGCGTTCTACAATTGGGCGAGCGGCCTGATACGCAGCCTCAAATCGAGCGACACTACCCGCAAAGTAAGGAATATCGTTCTTCGATTTTGATCGAGCAACCTCGAGCTTCATAGTGGCTAAAGACTGCTGAAGATCACGCAACACACGGCCTTCGTCCGCCGACAACCCGATATTGAAGAGGTCCACGCGCTGGTGGAGATCGAGCAGTTTTTCATTCATCTGGGCAACAACTTGGCCATCGGGCGCAGCCCCGGTAGCAAGCGCAGTCGTAAATCGGTCTATCGCAACAAAAAGTTCGCGTTTAGATGCTCCGATGGCCTGGTATTCGGTCATCAGGCTGTTCTCAAATCGTTCGACACGTGCCTGCTGAAGCGCGAAGTAGTACGTCACCCCACCCGAGAGCAAACCGCTGCCCGTAACGCCGGCGATAAGGGTGGCCCATACATGATTTCTAAAGAAGTCGGTGATGCCAGCCATCTGCTTGACCTTCCTCCGGAACGGCCCGGGCGCCGTTGTCTTAGTTCCCACCGCTCGGATTGTCGATAACCTTCGCTTTAGTTTTTAGGCCAGTCTGTTCCGAAGCAGCCTTTTGCACTTCGCATAGTTCGTCCCACCATAGATGGGCATTCGTCACCATTTTCATAGTAGCCCGCACGTCATCTCGAAGGGTCATGTCGCATACTGAAACATGTTGATTGGCTGAGTTTTGAACATCAACCTCTGCAGCAGTGGCAGGATCTATGCCGGCCGTCGCCAGCGCCACCATGGCCGCGATGAAGCCAGCAATAGCTGCGTCACGAATTGGACGACCAAAAAACCCCGGAGAATGTACCTCGATTGAGATGTCGCCGAAAAGCTCACGATTGTAATACTGGTTAATGGCTTTGTGCCACGGCATGTCGAGGAACTTATCAAGCTCGCCAGCCTTAAGAGCCACGTACATTGCCCCATAGAGGTTGGTTAAAAAAAGGACATCGGTGAGGTCCTTTTGGTCGACCACCGTCTCAGTGATCTCCATATAGCTTCCTGAGACGTCGCCAAAAACGTAGTCGCCATAAGCATGTTCGTAGAATTCATGGCGATCGGCTTCGTCGCTAACCCGTATTATCGCCTGTCGGTTTTGCATAAGCCTGATGGCTCGGCGACCGAATTCATATTTGGCGTGGGTAGACTTGAGAAAGTTCAAACGGCGCGCCGGTATCATTTCTGCGCCATATCGGATCGAGTTCACCCGGTAATCCGGATCAAAGCCCTCAATCAGTTCCGCCAGGATCACGGCAGAATTATACCCTGGGCCCGGTATCACGATCAGATCGCCAGGCTTAGCATCGACGTAGAGTGTCTTCACTTCCTGCATGAAGCGTGGCGCCTCACGCCCCTCCACCGTTACTGTGTAGGTATCTGGGTCGCGAGGGGGAGACTTGGCTGCAGGACGGCCAGCCCGATACCAGCCACCAATTGCACGCGCCATGCGCAAGCGCCGGCGGGTATCTTCATCCTCAATATTTGGCGCGGCCGGAAACGACACACCGGGAATATCCAGAAATACTGCCTTGTAAGCGAGGAAGTCTTGGTAAAAGCGCTTTCCATCTCCGGGGTGGACGATAAATATCTGATGGTCCGCGTCTATCACGCGCTGACCGGGATCAAGAATCAAACTCATGGAAAGCCCCTAATTTTCACTCTAATGTGCTGTCGAGTGCTGTGGCTTGTCAACGGTCGCGCGTAGGAGTTCCAAAATACAATTGCTGCGGCAAACCATACCGCTGAAAGAAAAGATTAAACCGGCTTCCCATATTTTCGGCATTTCCTTCGCAATAGCAAAAACAACGATTTAGCTATTACTATCGTCTTCGCCATTAGAGAAAAACCCATCCCCAGCATGATCCTTGAACCGATCAGCCCGGCGGACAGCTTCTCGAAGTCGAGCCCGGCCGCCTCTGCATAGCGCTTCACGATCAGCGCCACCGTCTGCGCGTCAGCGGCTCGTCTGTAAGATGGTCGCCACGGTTGATCCGGCGGAATATGGGGCCTGTAGTGATCCCAGCCCCGTCAAGCCACTCCTTGAGCCTGTCAGCGGGTTTGAGCGCCTTGCCATTGAGGACTGCCACTGACTGGCCTTTCGCCTCTTGGTCCGTCTTGGACTTGGGTAGAAACACGTCGACGCCTTCCGCGCTGAAGGTCAGATCCTCGACGGTGATTGCTACCAGCTCAGAGCGCCGGAATGCCCGCAAAGCCGAGCAGCAGCAGAGCGCGGTCAGGCTTGCCCTGGAGCGTGGCAGGAGCGATGCGGGCCATCAGGGCATGAATGACGTCGACAGTCGCCGGTGCCTTCTAGCGGGGCGCTACGCCGACGGTGCGACGGATCCCCTTGAGAATAGCCGACACGCCTGCATTGTCAGTTGGGTTCTCTTGCCCCAGCGCCCCGATGGAAGAACCGGATGGCAGCCAGCTTGCGCGCGATCGTCGGCACCTTCTTGCCGGCACCAGCCAACGCCGACGCAAAGTTCGCCACCGTCGCAGGGGAGGCCGGCAGAGAGCCGCGGCCCCAATCGGCGCACCAACCTTGGAACTCCTCCCAATCGCCGCTGTAGGCCCGCATGGTGTTCGCAGACAGCGCAGCGCGGCCGTAATCGAGCGCATCGGCGCTGAGGTCGGAAGCAGCCTCTAAGCCAGGCTGCGGGCTGATTAACGTCAATGCGGACATGCGACCCTCACGTCAGATTTTGTTGATCCAGAACATCCACCTCGGGATGAAGCACGAGGCGGTGGTGTAGTTTTCCACATAGCAAAAGCTCTGCATGCCGTAGCCCTTTGAGCCCATGCAGGCACGTCGGTACTCGGTTGCTCGCACCACGGGCTCAATCTTCTTCTCGATGACAAGCATCTCGCACTCCCCATGTGCCCGCTCTGTACTCGACGAGGACCATCCGAATACCACGAGCAAAAGCGCCAGGCCGATGACGACGACGCCAACGAGCACCAGGATGCCCCGCAATATCAGTCTGAAGGCAGCCCTCATTCATCCCCCTGAAAGCTAACGATAAGCGGGTTTCTCGTTACTGCTGACTGCTCGCCGGGTAGACTGAAACACAGCCTTGGGGAGCGCAGGCTAACGCAGTTCCATTCCATCGATCGAACACATAGATACCGGCGCCCGGGTCACTCTGGAATTCTATTCGTTCGTTCCAAAGATAGGCTGAGGTGGCGATCAAGATTGACGCGGAGATTGCAAAGGCGCCGAGGTTCATCGTGGTTGGTCTCCATAGCTCTTGCGAATCTCGTTGCGTTCGTGAAACCACTCAGCGGGCGTACGAACTCTCCTCTGGTCCATGCGCATGTACGGTTCGGCAAGGGTATTGATCTGTTTCAACACGGCGCGGGCGGCGTTCTTCGCTATCATTATCCGGTCAATATCGGACGTCGTTTCGAAAATGCTTCCCGACTCTGTAGCTCGATGCACATCGCCTCGGAACTCAACGATGAGCTTGACGATATCGCTCCCAAAAAGAAAGCGGCTTCTGATCGCCGCGTCTGTCGCTATTTCGACGGCGTCCTCGTAATCAGGCTCCTGATCAAACACGATCTTTTTGGCAGCGTTTCGAGCGGCATCAATGATAGCGAGACGCCGCTCGAAGAGATCAAGTACAACTTTCTGATGGGCGGTCCTCCATTGCAGGAAGCCCACCACAACCACGGCAATCCCGATGGTCGGCGTCAGCAGTGCCTGTAGGATCTGTATCCATGCCGGTACGGAAGTCATTTCCCCAGCCTCACACCTGGGCCGCCCTCGACCATCTCGCCTTCAGCTTGAAAGATAACGCCAGCCGCCTCAAGGGCGCGCCCGATGGCCTCCAGATTATTCTGAACCGGGATCGATCGACCTGCCTCAAAGTTACGCACGGTCGATAAGCCGACTTTAGCCGCCCGCGCCAATTCCTCCTGAGACATGTTGGTCAAAGCCCTTGCCGCTCTGCATTGTTCTGGGACGAGCATACGAACTCCTGTAACTATTTTCACCATCTATAACGAAAATCGTTTGACAAATCTATTGGTAACGAATTAAGTTACGTACAACGAAAAACGTTATTGACGGGAGCAACCGCAATGGCCCGCAAATTCGAAGTCACCTTCCAGGGAGTTCAGGGTTCGGTCGCCAAGGTGATCGATCTGCGCGACAACGTCGCGGTCGTGAAATTCGCGAAGCGCCGGGCCAAGAAGCTCTTCCCTGGCCAGTTCGCCGGCATTCTGGTGAGGCCGGCCGCGCACGAATCCAAACATTGAAGGAGCCATGCCATGTCCATGTGCGAAGTAACCATGATCATCTTGATCACCATCGTGATCGCCTTCGGCCTTCGCGACGTCTACATCGCCTAATCAATACCAACAGCGGCGACCTTGTCGCCCCGCACGAAGCACGGAGAGAGACATGTTCAAGTGCATGTCGGCCGCTGGCGAAGCCATGCCGAAAATCAGCCGCCGCCTATTCCTCGGCTCTGCAGCGGTATCGCTACCCCTCATGGGAGCGTCCCTCACTCTGGCCGCGACGCCGGATCCTTTGGCCGCCGCTTGTGCCGCCTACGTCGCAGCGCTGGAAGACTACAACGCGAACGCCCCGAGCGAGGATGCCGCGGCAAACGCCTATGCCGCGACAACGTGGAAACCCGCCCGTGATGTCCTGGAGAACTGGACAGAGCCGGCCGTCTCTCGCGACGGCGCCATGGCGGCCTTACGCCTCGCTGCTCGGGAGGAGGAGGACACCGGCTATTCGGGTTTGACCTCTCCGCTGCTGACCGCCGCACTCGCCTATTTCGAAAAGGAGGCATTGCAATGATTGACTTTTTCGCACCGGCTGTCCCGGCTGAGAACGTCTTGTCCGATCGGTTTCGTGTCCATTCCGTTTCGGGCGATGCGATGGAACCAACGCTGCGCGGCAATCGGGACTATGCCTTGATCGCGCCGATCCATGCGTATCAAGGCGAAGGGATCTATTTGATCGAAAATGGAGTCGGTGGCGACCTGTACCGCGTCACCGACGTGTTGACCGGCTTGTGCGTGTCCAAAGACAACCCGCTCTACTCGCACAAAATCGTCATCGATCGCGACAGGTTCAACGAGGAGGTTCTCGGTATCGTCGTTGCCGATATCAAACCACGTGACGAGCGATTCCTCAGGGAGGCATTCTAATGACCGCGATCAGCAGAAGATTCATGCTGGGAGGACTTGCAGCAACAGCCGGTGGCGTGGCTGCCACGGCCATTCCCCTGCCGGCGCCGGCCGCCGCCGTCGCAATGCCCGCTCTCTCGCCCGAAGAGCGCCTGCAGGCTGCGATCGAAGAGCTGCAAGCGGCAGCGATCGCCGTTATTCCGAGCATTGCCGACTGGAAGCTCTGCGTTAATCCTGACATTGATTGCCCGATCCTAGTTGCGGCGTTCACGCCCAAGGGAGCCCGGCAATGACCAGGCTTTCCCGTCGGGCCCTCCTGGGTGGCCTTGCCGCTACATCGCTTCCTGTGGCCTTGCCAGAGGCTGCAGCGGGCATGGATGACGTCGCCATAGTCCGGATGCTCGTCAACGCTCAAAAGGCGGCAATGGAGCGTTACGACGAACTCCCCGAGGGCGAAGTCCCTGATGACATCATTGAGCAAATGATGAGGACCGGTGAGGCGCTCTGCGCCTATCACCCCACGACGATCGAGGGCGTTCACGCGAAGGCCGAATACATGATGAGCTGCGACGTCTTCGTTGGTGGCGAGAGTAGCGAAAGCGACTTTACACCCGCGGAACTGATCAGCGGCTTTTTGCCGGCAACCACGCCAGGAGCGTGACGCGGCTGCAGAGATCGCTTGCAAGATCTCGATAACAGAATCATCCTGCCCTTTTCATCAAATGAAGGGCGGGATTTTTTCATGGTCGACGATCCAGAAAAGCCGAGACTGACTGTTGTCGCCGAAAGCACGCGAGCGCAGATTGATGAGAAATGGGCCCAACGTGATTTCGACCGTACACTGATTGAACTGGCCGCAAACATCATCCGGGTCGTCAGAGGCGCCGGCCGTCCCCATGAGGTTATCCTGCAGTGCGACGAGGTGGTCAAAGCGGCGTTGGAGTTTCGCGACAAGAGCAAAAGGTTGCCTTCGCAGGAATCGGTGGCCTCGGCATTGAGGTTAAGGCACGAAGAAATTGATTATTCAAAGCCGTGGGCCGACCGTGAATCTGCGCGGCAAGACATGGTCAGTGGAGCGCTTCAGATTGCTGCGTCCCGACTGCTGGGCCAGCATCTCCAAGTCAAACAAGGGGAAAGGGAAATGAACGGGGCGCACATGCAACTGGTGCGGATCTCCGAAGAGTTGAGAGCAGAGCGCGAAGCGGAAGCACGGGCGGCGAGAGCGAGAGCGACGCCCACCGGGAAGCCGACAAAAAAGAAGGTGATCAAATCTAAACCGACCATCAAGTTATAAGGTGGGCATCACATGTCGCGTTGCAATCGCGCGGACTAGCCGAGCAGCGCCTGCTACACCGACGTTGCGCCGGCCAGCTGCAAGGAGGAAGGGCCATTTGGAGTTCGGTGGCCGATTCTACTGCGCGTTCGCGCGGCGAAGATTTTCGGAGATTGCGAAAACCTCTTCTGCCAATGCTTGGATTTCATCGGCAAGCTTGAGCATCTTGTCCGCGTCGTAGGCGCGATCGGCCAGCTTCTGGTCTTTTTTTGAAATGTAAGCCGCGGCGACCGCGCTCGTATCGTCGTGGTCTTTCTTTATGGCCACCCTGATCGTGTTAGATGCATCTACGCCAATCCAAGTGCCGTGCACCACATCGTTTCGGCGCCTCCCAATCCTGTTGCACCTTTCAAGTGCATTCATTGCGCGCTCCCGCTCAGAGATCGGCGACACCTCCAAGAGGCGTTCGATCATATTCGCCTTGGCAGAAAACGCCGAACTCGCGAAGAACGTCCGTTGTGACAACGGGTGATCTTTCAGCAGAGTTTCAAAAAAGAAGGCCCAAGCGCCCTCCACATGATCCCATGCATGCAGTAAACGCCCCATCGCAATGTAGTTCGGCTCCATCGATTTATAGTAATGGGTGTGATCTTCCATCTCATTTCCGTACAGACGTGTTGCATTCCATGTCGCGTGGATTCACGGAGTGCCGCAGGCTTTTTCTTACCAGGTGCTTCCTATGTGCTTCCTGTCAGCCTTCGGTGACACGTTTGATCTCTTGCAAAACGTTGAAAAGATTGGCGCACCCGACAGGATTCGAACCTGTGACCTTTGGAATCGGAATCCAACACTCTATCCAGCTGAGCTACGGGTGCATCCGCGGCGGTTCGAAACCGCCGAAGCAGGCTGTGAGCGGTTCATAGCCCAGGAACTGCTCAGCATCAATGGTCAATGCGCAGCTTTAAAGGAAAATCCCGACTTTGCCGTCTGGCGCCTGCGTGCCAACAAAAATGCCGCGCTGGCGCGGCATTTGATTTTCGGAGACCTAGCTGTTCAGGCCGTCTGCATGGCGCCGGGGCCGGGGATGGCATTGGGCGGGACCTTGCCGAGGATGATCATGCCGAGCACTTCATCCTTAGTGACATCCTCAGTGCGGGCATGGCCGACGACCTGGCCGTTCTTCATCACCGAGACACGATCGGCGAGATCGAAGACGTCGTGGATGTCATGGCTGATCAGGAAGATGCCGATGCCTTCGCGCTTCAACTGCTTGATCAGCTCGCCGACCTGCGCCGTTTCCTGTGGCCCAAGTGCTGCCGTCGGCTCGTCCATGATCAGGATGCGGGCGTCGAACAGAATGGCGCGGGCGATCGCCACCGACTGTCGTTGACCGCCCGATAGCGCCTTCACCGGCTCCTTGAAGCGGCGGAAGTTGGGGTTGAGCCGCCCCATCACTTCGCGAGCCTTGGCTTCCATGGCGACGTCGTCGAGCGTGCCCCAGGGGGTTCTGAGCTCGCGGCCGAGATACAGGTTGGCGGCGGCATCGACATTGTCGGCGACGGCGAGCGTTTGGTAAATCGTCTCGATACCGTATTTCTTGGCGTCGCGCGGGTTGCTGATATGGACCGGCTCGCCGTTGATCAGGATTTCTCCCGCGTCGCGTTTGTAGGCGCCCGACAGAATCTTGATCAGCGTCGATTTGCCGGCGCCGTTATGGCCGAGCAGGGCCACGACTTCGCCCGGGTAAAGATCGACCGAGGCGTTATCGACAGCGTGGATGCCGCCGAAGGATATGGAAATGTTCTTCATTTCCACGAGGGGAGTGCGTTGTTCCGTCATTGTTCGAACTCCTCTTACTTGGCTCGGCCGCGATAAACGGTATCCAGCCAGACGGCCATGACCAGCACGATGCCGATGACGATGCTCTGCAGCGGGGTATCGACACGCAGAAGCACCATGCCCGATTGCAGCGACTGCATGACAATCGCGCCGAGAACGGCCCCTGCGATCGTTCCCATGCCGCCGGCAAGCGACGTGCCGCCGATGACGGCTGCAGCGATCGTATAGAGCTCATCGAGCGTGCCCTGCGCGTTGGTGGCGGCGTTGAGGCGGGCGGTGGAGATCGCCGCGGCGATGGCGCAGAGTGCCCCCATCAGTGCGAAGATGCGCACGGTGACCCAGCGGGTCTTGATGCCGGCGAGTTCGGCCGCTTCCGGATTGCCGCCGATGGCGAAGACATAGCGGCCGAAGCGGGTGCGGGTGGTGAGGAAACTCATGGCAATCGCGATACCCACGGCCATCAGGACCGGAATGGCGATGCCGAGCGGAATCTGCAGCCCGCCTTCAGGCCAGGGGATATTGCGAGCCTCGGCAAATTTCTTGGCGAGATTGATCGGCATGTAGTAGCTGTTCAGCACCCAGACGGCACAGAGCACCATGACGCAGCCGACGACCGAGAGGAAATATTCCGCCCACATCGGCCGCAGCGGGAAGCCGAAGCGCTTGCGCTGCTTGCGCGAATTGATGATCGACGCGACGATGAAGAGGCAGGCCACGACGCCGACGATCCAGCTCGCGGTGGCCCCAATCGACCCTTCCGCGCCGCCGCCCATCAGGCGGAACGTCGTATCCATCGGCGCCACAGTTGCGCCGCTGATGACCAGGAAGGCGCCCGCGCGCCAGACCAGCAGTCCACCGAGCGTGACGATGAAGGAGGGCACGTTGAGGAAGGCGACGATCATGCCCTGAAACGCGCCGATGGCAGTTCCGAGCAAGATGCCAACAGTGAGGGCAATGATCCAGGTGGCGGGATGGTCGAAGCCGATCAGAGGCGGCAGGATCTTGGCCTGGGTGATTGCCATAATCATGCCAACGAAGCCAAGGATCGAGCCGACAGAAAGGTCGATGTTGCGGGTGACGATGACGAGCACCATGCCCGTCGCCATGACCGATACTGACGCGGCCTGAACCGTGAGGTTCCAGAGATTGCGTGGCGTCAGGAACAGCCCGCTGAAAAGTCCGCCTGTCGAAATCTGGAAACCGAGCCAGATGATCAGCAGGGCCGCGATCATTCCGAGAAGTCGTGTGTCTATTTCCGTCGCCTGCAGAAATCGCTGCAAGGCCGTGCCCTGTGTTTGGCGTACGCTGCTGGAAGGCGCGGCAATGGTGGTGTTTGCCATTTCCTGAATACTCCCCCTTTTTCTTGTCGTTCAAGGTTCCGGACATCGGAGAAGCGCCGCAACGATGTACGCTGCGGCGCTTTTGACGGGACCTTATATGTCCAGGATCGGATCAGTTGCAGACGGCAACGGTTCCGGCCTTCACGCCCTGGCAGGTTTCTTCCTTGGAAATCCAGCCGGCGTCGATGACGACGTTCAGGTTGTCCTTGGTGATCGGCTGCGGCGCGATGAAGTAGGAGTTCATCTCGACGCCCTTCGGGCCGCCGGAGAACTTGACCGTGCCTTCGATGGCATCCATGGCAGCGCCGCCGGCAAGCGCAACGGCGATTTCGCCGGCCTTCTTGCCGAGTTCACGCGAGTCCTTCCAGACCGATACGGTCTGCGTGCCGAGCGCAACGCGGTTCAGAGCGGCCTTGTCGCCGTCCTGGCCGGAAACCGGGACCGAGCCTGCGAGACCCTGGGCTTCGAGAGCTGCGACCACGCCGCCGGCCATGCCGTCGTTGGAGGAAACCACGCCGTCGACCTTGTTGTCGTTGGCGGTCAGGAACTGCTCCATGTTCTTCTGCGCTACTTCAGGCTTCCAGCCGTCGGTATAGGCTTCGCCGACATTCTTGATCTTGCCGGCGTCCATGGCTTCCTTCAGCACTTCCATCTGTCCGGAGAACAGGAAGTCGGCATTCGGATCGGTCGATGCGCCCTTGATGAAGACGTAGTTGCCTTCCGGCTTCACCTTGAACACTTCGGCGGCCTGCATGCGGCCGACTTCCTTGTTGTCGAAGGTGATGTAGTAGGCGGCCGGATTTTCGATCAGGCGGTCGTAGCCGACGACCGGGATGCCTTCGGCAGCGGCTTTTTCGATTGCAGGGCCGATGGCTTCCGAATCCTGGGCCAGAACGATGATGGCGTTGGCGCCCTGTGCGATTAGCGACTCGATGTCGGTCAGCTGCTTGGCGGCGGAAGCCTGCGCATCGGCGGAGATGTATTTGTCGCCGGATGCTTCAAGCGCGGCCTTAATCGCCGCCTCGTCGGTTTTCCAACGCTCTTCCTGGAAGTTCGACCAGGAAACGCCGACCACCAGGTCCTTGGCGATGGCAGCGGAATGCATGGATGCGATGATGGCAACGCCTGCCATCAGTTTCAAAACTGATTTCATGAAGTCCTCCCAATGGCCGCTGGCCGTCCGTGCGAACCTCCCGCACGACCCCCGACCAGCCAAAATACCTGCCGCTAACCCGAAAAGAGTTTTTTCTCGACAGTCGAGAAAATAGATGTCAGAGTTTTTTGGGGCTGTCAACAAGCCTTTGCCCAAAGTTGTTGCACCGGACAGATGCTTTGGGAGGAGCATGTGTTTGCGAGAATCATCAATACTCACAGGAACGCGCGATGCTGACTAAATCCAGCACCGAACTGGTGCGTCAGCAGAACAGCGCTCTTGTGCTTGCGGCGCTCAGGCGGATGGGGCCGCTGTCGCACACGGATATTTCCGAACAAACCGGGTTGGCCTCGGCCACCGTTTCGGCGATCACTGCCGAACTGGAGCGGGCGGAAGTCATCGAGAAAGCCGAACAGCAGGCGCATTCCGGCCGTGGTCGTCCACGCGTGCTGTTCGCACAGCGCCGGAACAGCGGGTTCCTCATCGCCGTGCGGATATCCTCGGACGTGGTTCAATATTCCCTCGTCGACTATTCCGGGCGCCTGATCGACCGCTTCGAGGATGCACGCAATAGCAAGGTTGCCGGAACGAGGCTTTTTGCCGATGGGTTTCTTGAGGCACTCGACCGCCTGATCAGCCGGTCGCGCCTGGACAAGTCACAGGTTCTCGCCGTTTCGATCAGCAGCAAGGGGACGGTCGATGCCGATGGCCGGCGGCTTTTATGGTCACCGGTCTTTGGCGGAGAGCAGATCGATTTTGCCTCGCTGTTACAGCCGGAATGGCGCGCCAAGGTGACCGTGAACAACGAGACCTTGCTGGTCGCGCAGGCACTGGGGATGAAGGCGGATACGGGTGGGGGCGGCGCGTTCCGAGCGCTTGCGGCTTTGTCGCTTGGCCACAGCATAGGGCTTGGCATTGCCCGTAAGGACCGGTTTGGCGAGCTCGAGGTGACGGCGCCCAACTTCGGGCACATGCTGCATGCGGCCAATGGTTGCCTCTGTCGCTGTGGCTCGTTTGGTTGCATCGAGGCGTCTGCCGGCTTCTATGGAATTCTGCGCACCGCGTTCGAGGTGCCGCCCGATACGATCCCGGCGAAGTTCGTACCGCTGGCGGAAATCGACAAGATCGCTGCGAGCGCACGGCAGGGAAACCGGATGGCGGGTTACGCCTTCCGGCAGGCGGGCCTTGCGCTCGGCAACGGCCTTTCCCGCGTGCTCAGCCTCTATGACCGCATGCCGATCTTCATCACCGGGCAGGGAACGCGCTATTTCGAGCTGCTGAAGGGAGGCATCGACGAAGGCCTTGAGCAATCGCACGAGGTGCGCCTGCAGGGGCGGCCGGAAATTTCCGTGATTTTTGATGAGCAGCGACTGGTCTTTGACGGCCATCTCGACCGGGCACTGACCGATATGGACCATGACATCGCGGCTTTTCGGCCGCTTCCGACGGGAGGGGACACGACCTGAGAATTCGGGTGCCTTATAGCGGAGACGGCACTCAAAACAAAAGGCCGGGCAAAACCCGGCCTTTCTTCGTGGATCGGGCCTACGTTCAAAGTTCTACAGCGTCCTTCGCGCGTCAGGTTTGACGCGCGGCGCTGTAGCGTTCCTTATGCATCGATGCGGATCTGGCGCTTCTCGGCAACGGATTTCACGGCGGCGTCGGCCAGCGCCAGGGCTGCCAGCCCGTCGGCACCCGAAGGGGTGATCTTGGTGCCTTTCTCGATCGCAGAAATGAAGCCGGCGATCTCGTTGGCATAGGCTTCCGTGTAGCGCGTCATGAAGAAATCGTGCAGCGGCGGGCGGGTGTAGCCGTCGCCATTGGCGATCTCGATCGACACGGCGCGCTGGTTTTCGGCGGAAACAACGCCCTTGGAACCATGCACCTCGATGCGCTGGTCGTAGCCATAGGTGGCGCGGCGGGAATTCGAAATGATCGCCTGCTTGCCGGACGCGGTTTCAAGAATGACCGAAACGCTGTCATAGTCGCCTGCCTTGCCGATTTCCGGATCGACGAGTACAGCCGCGTGCGCGGTGACGGCAACCGGCTCTTCGCCGAGAAGGAAGCGGGCCATGTCGAAATCATGGATGGTCATGTCGCGGAAGATGCCGCCGGAGCGCTTGATATAGTCGACCGGTGGTGCGCCCGGATCGCGCGAGATGATCGTCACCATTTCGACTGCGCCGATCTTGCCGTCGTCGATCGCCTTGCGGACGGCCATGAAATGCGGGTCGAAGCGGCGATTGAAGCCCACCATCAGCTTGCCCTTGGTCTCTTCGACCACCTTCATGCATTCGCGGACGCGGCCGACATCGAGATCGATAGGCTTTTCGCAGAAGATTGCCTTGCCGGCGCGGGCGAAGCGCTCGATCAGGTCGGCATGGGTGTCTGTCGGCGTGCAGATCACCACAGCATCGATATCCGATGCCGCTTCGATCGCTTCGATCGTGCGGACGTCGCAGCCATAGGCCTTGGCGATCGCTTCGGCGGCGGCGGGGAAGGCGTCGGCCACGGCGACAAGGACCGCATCGGGGTTGGCGCTGACGGCCTTGGCGTGAACCTTGCCGATGCGGCCAGCGCCGAGAAGACCAAATCTGACAGTCATGTTACATCTCTTTTTGACGGGCGGCGGTTCGCCGCGGAGGGACGAAGTGATGACGCTCACTCCGGACAGGCGTGGGGGAAGTCGGCTTTGCTCTGGCGTTCGATGTGATTTTCAGGCGCCCGGCATTGTAGGGGTCGCCGCAGTTGTCTCTCTCCCGCCGCTTTCTTCCGAGGCCGGGCATGCCGATCACTCTCCGGCATGCCTGAAATCGGAATGAAAGAAGCAATGTCTATTATTTTCAGAATAATTATTCTATTTGTCGCGTTGCCGTCAAGCGGGTAAACCGATGCTCCTCTTGCGGCGTCCGACTTTTTGGACATAAAGCTGTTATCATTGTTGCGGGCCTCAAGGCTTGCCGAACACTCAAGGACGCTTTCCCATGATCAAGTTCATCGACCCGGACCATGCGTTCTACCGGCCGCTCTGGGTTCGGCTTCTGATCGTCACCTTCTGCGCGGCATGGACGGCGTTTGAATTCTGGCAGGGCGAAAATACCTGGGGGATGATCTTCCTGGCGGTATCGGCTTATGCCGGTTGTGTCCTGATCATCTTCTTCAAGCCAAAGGCTGAGGTTGTCGAAGAGACAAAGACGGACGATCCTGTCTGATCCGTTAGTTCCGCTGCATCAGACGCAGGCTTCTCAGCGCTTCGTCGATCATCAGGTTGGCGATCTTCATGCGGATGGTTGCGTTGTTTCGGAAATCCGGATGATGGCGGTCGGGGTGGTTTTCAGCGGCGAAGCGCCGGCGTTTGTCTGCCAGACCCGCTGGGGTCTCGGTGTCTGTCAACGCCAGGTCAGAGGCAATCTGCTCAGGGCGAATGCGGCAAAGGTGATCCGGCATGACGGGCCTGGGCGCCGGTTTCGGCGGGGCGAGCATATCCTCGCCCGCTGTATCGAAATAAGCGCGCCGCACCGCGTCGCCGTCGGTCGTGACAGATGATGCGAGATTGCCGACAAAGCCGGCGTTGAGGCCCCGGACGTTCGCAGACGGCGCCGGCCCTTCGTGGCCTGCAGCGTCCTCGTCTTCCTCAGCCTTCAATCGTTCCAGCACCGACTGGAATACCGATATACCGAACATGCGCTCCCTCATTTCTATGGATATCAAAGCACGGCAAGGTTTTGCGGGCCTGATCACGCCGTGCTCTGCTTCAGGATGAGATCGTAGAGAAGCTTGGCGCTCGGCGGCAAGGCGCGGCCGCGCGCGGTGATCAGGCTATATGGGCGGATTTTGATGTTGAAATCGGTTGGGAGAATACGAATCTCGCCCGCCTGGCTGCCATTGCTGGCAATCAGATCGGCGACGTCGCGCGCGACTGGAGCAATCGCATTGGTGTTCCGGACAATCGAGACTGTCAGGATGATCGACGAGGTGTTGATGATGGTCGCGGGCAGGCGCGTTCCCGCAGACAGGAAGCTGTCCTCGACGGCACGGCGCAGAAGCGTCCCCTGAGGCTGGAAAACCCAATCGTAGCCGGGCAGATCGGCGGAACTGACAAGGCCCTTGTCGAGCAACGGATGGCCGTCGCGCACGATCAGGCAGACCTCCTCCTCGCCGATCTCGATCAGGTTGAACTGTCGGGGGTCCATTTCATCGGGTATGCGGCCGATGACGAAGTCGTGCCGGGCGGAAAGAAGTTCACGGACGAGCACGTTGCTGTTTTCGATCTGGATGTTGATCTCGATGCCGGGATAGGCGGTCGAAACCTGGCGGACGGCTGGAACGGCAAGATTGAGAGCGGGGCCGGTGACGGAGCCGAGCGAGACCGAGCCGCCGCTTCCGGTTTTCAGTTCGGAGATCTCGCGGGTTGTCTCCCGCAGTTCCAGGAAGATCGTCCGGGCTCGTCGGGCCAGTGCCCGTCCATACTGCGTCAGTTCCACGCCGCGGGCGACGCGGGCGCAAAGAGGCGCCTTGAGAATGGCCTCGATTTCTCCGAGCAGGCGCGAGGCTGCCGGTTGCGACATGCTCAGCGCGTCAGCGGCAGCGCTGATCTGACCATGGTCTTCGATGGCGAGAATCAGCTGGAGATGGCTCATTTTCAAGCCCGAGCGAAAAATTCCCCGATCTGAATAATCCACCGGAACGGAGGAGCGCAGGACCGAATCGTTCATGTTTTACCCGCCTTCCGAGAAAAACGCCTTCGCTCGCGCGAAAAATCACACTGTTCTAGCTTACTATATCAAAATAGTTATAGATATACACCCATATTGTATTTGACAGTTATGATGTTTGATTCCAGTTTGCCGCCATGTGCGCCAGCGTGCTCGGGAGAGTGTAAGGCCTGGGAGGGCTTTCTTTCACCCCTTAAACCTCCGCCGAGGGTTTCGTCGCTCGGCTACGCGAAGCGCTGCACATATCGAGGCCGGCCGGACAGCTTGCCTGGATCAACACTCAGGGAGAGATACATGAAATTGATTAGTTCACTTCTCGCCGCCGCAGCGCTCAGCGTGGCGTCGTTCGTCGTTCCGGCGATCGCTCAGGACAAGGGCACCGTCGGTATTTCCATGCCGACCAAGACCTCGACCCGCTGGATTTCCGACGGCGAGACCATGGAAAAGCTGTTCAAGGAATCCGGCTACACCCCGGACCTGCAGTTTGCTGACGACGACATTCCGAACCAGTTGGCCCAGATCGAAAACATGGTCACCAAGGGTGCCAAGGTTCTCGTCATCGCCGCCATCGACGGTACGACGCTGTCCGACATCCTGCAGAAGGCGCATGACGCTGGCGTCAAGGTCATCGCTTACGATCGCCTGATCCGCGATTCGGGCAATGTCGACTATTACGCAACCTTCGACAACTTCCAGGTCGGCGTGCTCCAGGCAACCTCGCTGGTAGAGGGCCTCAAGCTCGACGGCGCAACCGAGCCGAAGAACGTCGAGCTCTTCGGCGGTTCGCCGGACGACAACAACGCCTTCTTCTTCTACGACGGCGCAATGTCGGTTCTGCAGCCGCTGATCGACGCCAAGAAGATCGTCGTCAAGTCCGGCCAGATGGGCATGGACCAGGTTGGTACGCTGCGCTGGGACGGTGCCGTTGCACAGGCCCGCATGGAAAACCTGCTCTCCTCGACCTACACCGATGCCAAGGTTGACGGCGTTCTGTCGCCTTACGATGGCCTGTCCATCGGCATCATCTCGGCTCTGAAGGGCGTTGGCTACGGCTCGGGCGACATGCCGATGCCGATCGTCACCGGTCAGGACGCCGAACTGCCGTCGGTCAAGTCGATCCTCGCTGGCGAACAGTATTCCTCGGTCTTCAAGGACACCCGCGAACTCGCCAAGGTTGCTGTCAACATGACGGACGCCATCATGGGCGGCAAGGAGCCGGAAATCAACGACACCAAGACCTACGACAACGGTGTCAAGGTTGTTCCGTCCTACCTCCTGAAGCCGGTTTCCGTTGACAAGACCAACGTCAAGGACGTTCTGGTCGGCGCCGGTTACTACACGGAAGACCAGATCAACAACTGATCCCGTCTCTTCGACCGGGGGCCCGCGATTGCTTGCGGGCCCTTTTATCTTGATGAGGGACTTTGTATTGTCGGTTTGTCTGGCCTCATCATTCACGGACTGCCGCAGGAATACCCGAACATGGACAACATCATTCTCGAAATGCGGGGCATCACCAAGACGTTTCCGGGCGTAAAGGCCTTGGACAATGTCAATCTCAAGGTTCGCGAGGGTGAGATTCACGCGCTTGTCGGCGAAAACGGAGCCGGAAAATCAACCCTGATGAAGGTGCTGAGCGGTGTCTATCCCGCCGGAACCTATGATGGCGAAATCCATTACGACCGCGAAGTTCGCAATTTTTCGACGATTTCCGACAGTGAACATCTCGGCATCATCATCATTCACCAGGAGCTGGCTCTCGTTCCGCTGCTCTCGATCGCGGAAAACATCTTTCTGGGCAACGAGATCGCCGCCAACGGCGTCATCGATTGGCCGCAGACCTTCTCGCGAACGCAGGGACTTCTGTCCAAAGTCGGCCTCAAGGAGCCGCCGACGACCCGCATTACCGATATCGGCGTCGGCAAGCAGCAATTGGTGGAAATCGCCAAGGCTCTTTCCAAGAAGGTCAGGCTGCTGATCCTCGACGAGCCGACGGCCTCGCTCAACGAGACCGATTCCGACGCGCTGCTGAAGCTGCTCATGGAATTCCGCAAGCAGGGCATGACCTCGATCATCATTTCGCACAAGCTCAACGAGATCAAGAAGGTCGCCGACAAGATCACCATTCTGCGCGACGGCGGGACCGTCGAAACGCTCGACTGTCACAACGAGGACATCAGCGAGGACCGGATCATCAAGGGCATGGTCGGTCGCGATATGGAAGACCGCTATCCGCCGCGCGAGCCAAAAATCGGCGAGACGCTGCTTGAGGTGAAGAACTGGAACGTCTTCCATCAGCAACACCGCGACCGGCAGTTCCTGCACAACGTCAATTTCAGCGTCCGAGCCGGCGAAGTCGTCGGTATTGCGGGGTTGATGGGTGCTGGCCGGACCGAAACGGTGATGAGCATCTTCGGCAAATCCTGGGGTCACAAGATCACCGGAGAAGTCTTCATGCATGGCAAGCAGGTCGACGTGAGCACCATTCCGCGCGCGATCGATGCAGGTCTTGCCTATGTGACGGAAGACCGCAAGCAGCTCGGACTGGTGCTGAACAACAACATCATGCACAACACGACGCTTGCCAATCTCAACGCAGTGGCAAGCAATGGCGTGATCGATGATCACAAGGAACGGAAGGTCGCGACCGACTACCGGTCGAAGTTGCGTATCCGCTCCCATTCGATCTATCAGGAGGCCGTCAACCTGTCGGGCGGCAACCAGCAGAAGGTCGTTCTATCCAAATGGCTGTTCACCACGCCTGAAGTGCTGATTCTCGACGAGCCGACACGCGGTATCGATGTCGGGGCGAAGTACGAAATCTATACCATCATCAATCAGCTTGCCGCGGAAGGCAAAGGCATCCTGATGATCTCATCGGAAATGCCCGAGCTTCTCGGAACCTGCGACCGCATCTACGTCATGAACGAAGGTCGCATCGTCGCCGAGCTTTCGAAGAAAGAAGCAAGCCAGGAATCCATCATGCGCGCCATCATGCGCTCCGGGGAGAAACACTAATGGTTATCGAAACCAGCGCTCCGAAAACCACGCCCTCCATCGGGGACTATCTCAGGAACAATATCCGCGAATACGGCCTGCTCGTCGCACTCGTGGTCATCATGCTGTTCTTCCAGTTCCTGACGAATGGCGTGCTTTTCAAGCCCGTCAACCTTACCAACCTCGTGCTACAGAATTCGTTTATCGTCATCATGGCGCTCGGGATGCTGCTGATCATCGTTGCCGGCCATATCGACCTTTCCGTCGGCTCGATCGTCGCGTTTACGGGCGGCCTTTCGGCGATCATGCTCGTCAAGTGGGGATTGCACTTCTCCATCGTTGTGCCGCTGTGTCTGGTTCTCGGTGGATTGGTCGGAGCAGCCCAGGGTTATTGGGTGGCCTATCGGAAAATTCCGGCCTTCATCGTCACTCTTGCCGGCATGCTGGTTTTCCGCGGTCTCACTTATCTGGTGCTGCAGAACAGACCGATCGGGCCGTTCCCGAAGGATTTCCAGCTGTTGTCGACTGGTTTCATTCCGGACTTCCTCTATTTCCTCAATCCTCTCCCTGGTGTCATCACCAATTTCTTCGCACTGGTGACAGTGTTGGTGCTGGTCGCATTGGCGATCTACTACGGAATCAGGGACCGCCGGACCAACGATCTGCATGGAACAGAAAACGAGCCTTTCGCTTTCTTTGTTCTCCAAATGGGGATCATCAGCGCCGTGGCCGTTTTCCTCGGATTCCAGCTCTCGACGTACAAGGGCTTCCCGAACGTCCTCGTCGTGATGGCGCTTCTGATTGCCCTCTACACCTTCGTCACCACCCGTTCGACGATTGGTCGGCGCATCTACGCGATGGGCGGCAACGAAAAGGCGGCGAAGCTCTCCGGCATCAACACTGAGCGGCTGACGTTCTACACCTTCGTCAACATGGGTGTTCTGGCTGCCCTCGCGGGCATGATCATTGCCGCGCGTCTGAACTCCGCCACGCCGAAGGCGGGCGTCGGGTTCGAGCTTGACGTGATCGCGGCCTGCTTCATCGGCGGCGCATCGGCATCGGGCGGCGTTGGCAAGATCACCGGTGCGGTCATCGGGGCCTTCATCATGGGCGTCATGAACAACGGCATGTCGATCATGGGTCTCGGCATCGATTACCAGCAGCTCGTCAAGGGCCTCGTGCTTCTGGCTGCCGTGTTCTTCGACGTCTACAACAAGAACAAGGGCTGATCGTTTTTGGTCGGTCCCGCGGCGCCGGTCTGGCCGGTCGAAGCAAATCTGGTGCCGGAGCGCCTCTCGCGCTTACATTAGGCGATAGCGCTCCGGCCCGCGCATCATGACGAAAAGGGCGGCTTTGCCGCCATGAATGGGAGGGCTCCTGCGTCTCCCAATGGGTTGTTGTTGCCGAAAGCCAGCCGCTTGACGCTGAAAACAGCCCGGATCTAGAAAGGACAAGGCTGTGCTGATTTCCCAGGTAAAGAACAATGACGGCTCGATCACGGTGGCCGTTCGCGAATTGGGCGCGGGCGCGCGCGCGGTGAAGGGGGCGGCCAGCGTCCACGCGCTGGCAATGGAAGCTGCCAATTCCGGCAAGAGTCTGAAGGCCGTCGTCGAGGCGCACGGCCTCGGCGACGAGATCGATCTTCAGGACGTCTACGCGAAGGGGCTGTTCCTGCCGCCGATCACGCATCCTGACGCTGCGCATCTGCACCTGACCGGCACGGGCCTGACCCATCTCGGCTCGGCTGCGACCCGCGACGCCATGCATGCTGCCGTCTCCAAGGTGGAAGAGGGCGCCACCGACACGATGAAGATGTTCAAGATGGGCCTCGAAGGCGGCAAGCCGAGGGCCGGCGAAAAGGGCGTGCAGCCCGAATGGTTCTACAAGGGCAACGGCTCGCAGACGGTGGCACCCGGCGGCGATCTCGTCTCGCCGTCCTTCGCGCAGGATGGCGGCGAGGAACCGGAAATGGCCGGCATCTACGTCATCTCCGACAAGGGCGTGCCGTTCCGAATCGGCTTTGCCGTCGCCAATGAGTTCTCCGATCACGTGACGGAACGTGTCAACTATCTCTATCTCGCCCATTCCAAGCTGCGTCCCGCGAGCTTCGGTCCGGAAATCCGGGTCGGCGAAGCGCCGAGCGATATTCGCGGCACGTCGCGCATCATCCGCAACGGCGCGGTCCTATGGGAAAAGCCGTTCCTGTCGGGTGAGACCAACATGTCCCACAGCTTCGCCAATCTCGAATATCACCACTTCAAATACGGTATCTTCCGCGCGCCGGGCGATGTGCATGTCCACATGTTCGGCACGGCGACGCTGTCATTCGGGGACGGCATCAAGACGGAAGCCGGCGATATTTTCGAGATCGAAGCGTCGGAATTCGGTCTGCCGCTGCGCAACACGCTGGCAGTCGCCGGCGAGGATGAAGTCACGATCGGCCAGCTCTGATCCCGTCAAGCATTTGACTGCGGGTGCCGAGCATTGGCGTTCGCGCAAACCAAGGAGGCTTTAAGCCCATGACACTCCATCATAACCTGATTGCCGGCGAATGGGTCGGCACGAACGGCGTCGAGAACATCAACCCGTCCAACACCAATGAAATCGTCGGCCTCTATGCCAGCGCCAGTGCGGATGATGCAAAGACAGCAATCGCGGCGGCTAAAGCAGCCTTTCCGGCCTGGTCCCGTTCGGGCATCCTCGAGCGGCACGCGATCCTGAAGAAGACCGCTGACGAAATTCTCGCCCGCAAGGAGGAGCTCGGAAACCTTCTCGCCCGCGAAGAGGGCAAAACGCTTCCGGAAGCCATCGGCGAGACCATTCGCGCAGCGCAGATCTTCGACTTCTTTGCCGGTGAAGCCCTGCGGCTTGCGGGCGAGGTGTTGCCGTCGGCGCGCCCGAACATCAGCGTCGAGATCACCCGCGAGCCGATCGGCGTGATCGGCATCATCACTCCGTGGAACTTCCCAATCGCCATTCCGGCCTGGAAGATCGCGCCGGCGCTCTGCTACGGCAACACGGCGGTGTTTAAACCCGCCGAACTGGTGCCCGGCTGCTCCTGGGCGATCGCCGACATCCTTCACCGGGCCGGCCTTCCGAAGGGCGTGTTGAACCTCGTCATGGGCAAGGGCTCGGTCGTCGGCCAGGCGATGCTCGACAGCCCGGATCTCGCCGGCATCACCTTCACCGGCTCGACCGGTACCGGCAAGCGGGTCGCTGCCTCCTCGATCGAGCATAACCGCAAGTTCCAGTTGGAGATGGGCGGCAAGAACCCGATGGTGGTGCTTGACGATGCGGATCTCACTGTCGCCGTCGAGGCTGCCGCCAACTCCGGCTTCTTCTCAACCGGCCAGCGCTGCACCGCCTCGTCGCGGCTCATTGTGACGGAAGGCATTCACGACAAGTTCGTCGCGGCATTGACCGAAAAGCTGAAGACGTTGGTAGTCGACGATGCCTTGAAGGCGGGAACCCATATCGGTCCGGTCGTTGATGAGCGGCAGCTTGCCACCGATACCGACTACATCGACATCGGCAGACAAGAGGGCGCCAAGCTTGCTTTTGGCGGCGAGACGATCTCCCGCGATAATCCGGGCTTCTACCTGCAGCCGACGCTGTTTACCGAAGCGACCAACCAGATGCGTATTTCGCGCGAGGAAATCTTTGGCCCGGTCGCGTCCGTGATCCGGGTGAAGGATTACGAGGAAGCGCTCGCCACTGCAAACGACACGCCGTTCGGCCTATCGGCAGGCATCGCAACGACGAGCCTCAAGCACGCGACGCATTTCAAACGCAATTCGGAAGCCGGCATGGTAATGGTCAATCTGCCGACCGCCGGCGTCGACTTCCACGTGCCGTTCGGCGGCCGCAAGGCGTCGAGCTTCGGCTCGCGTGAGCAGGGCAAGTATGCGGCAGAGTTCTTTACCGTGGTGAAGACCGCCTACACGCTGGCGTAAGCATTTTTCGCCGGATCGGCATGTGCCGGTTCGGCACTTCAAGGGACGTGAGACAATGAAGAAAAAAGCTGAGTGGCCGCGCAGGCTGCGCTCGCAAGAATGGTACGGCGGTACGAGCCGAGATGTGATCTATCACCGCGGCTGGCTGAAAAATCAGGGGCATCCGCACGATCTGTTCGACGGACGTCCGGTTATCGGTATCCTCAACACCTGGTCGGAACTGACACCGTGCAACGGCCATCTGCGCGAACTCGCAGAGAAGGTGAAGGCGGGCGTATGGGAGGCCGGCGGCTTCCCGGTCGAGGTTCCGGTGTTCTCGGCATCCGAAAGTACCTTCCGCCCGACCGCGATGATGTTCCGCAATCTTGCCGCGCTCGCGGTGGAGGAGGCGATCCGCGGTCAACCGATGGACGGTTGCGTGCTGATGGTCGGCTGTGACAAGACCACGCCGTCGCTCCTCATGGGTGCTGCCTCCGTCGACCTGCCTTCGATCGTCGTCACCGGCGGGCCCATGCTGAACGGCTATTTCCGCGGCGAACGCGTCGGCTCGGGCACGCATCTGTGGAAGTTTTCCGAGATGGTGAAGGCCGGCGAGATGACACAGGACGAGTTCCTCGAGGCAGAAGCTTCGATGAGCCGCTCATCAGGCACCTGCAACACCATGGGCACCGCCTCCACCATGGCTTCCATGGCAGAAGCGCTCGGCATGGCTCTATCCGGCAATGCTGCGATCCCGGGCGTCGATTCCCGCCGTAAGGTCATGGCGCAGCTTACCGGCCGGCGGATCGTCCAGATGGTGAAGGACGACCTGAAGCCGTCGGATATCATGACGAAGCAGGCCTTCGAGAACGCCATCCGCACCAATGCGGCCATCGGCGGATCGACCAATGCCGTCATCCACCTTCTCGCCATGGCCGGCCGCGTCGGCATTGATCTTTCGCTCGATGACTGGGACCGCTGTGGCCGCGACGTGCCGACCATCGTCAACCTGATGCCGTCGGGCAAGTACCTGATGGAGGAGTTCTTCTATGCCGGCGGTCTGCCGGTGGTGCTGAAGCGCCTCGGCGAAGCGGGCCTCCTGCACAAGGACGCGCTCACGGTCTCCGGCGAAACCATGTGGGACGAGGTCAAGGACGTCGTCAACTGGAACGAGGATGTCATCCTTCCCGCCAAGAAGGCGTTGACACAGTCGGGCGGCATCGTCGTGTTGCGCGGCAATCTCGCACCCAAGGGCGCGGTGCTGAAGCCGTCGGCCGCTTCGGCGCATCTGTTGACGCATCGTGGCCGCGCGGTCGTGTTCGAGGACATCGACGACTACAAGGCCAAGATCAACGACGACAATCTCGACATCGACGAGACCTGCATCATGGTCATGAAGAACTGTGGGCCGAAGGGCTATCCCGGCATGGCCGAGGTCGGGAACATGGGTCTTCCGCCGAAGGTGCTGAAGAAGGGCATCACCGACATGGTGCGCATCTCCGACGCCCGTATGTCCGGCACCGCCTATGGCACAGTCGTCCTGCACACCTCGCCGGAAGCCGCGGTCGGCGGACCGCTTGCTGTCGTCAAGAACGGCGACATGATCGAGATGGACGTGCCGAACCGTCGCCTGCATCTGGATATTTCCGCGGAGGAACTGGCGCAGCGTCTCGCAGAATGGCAGCCGAACCACGACCTGCCGAAGTCCGGTTATGCCTGGCTGCACCAGCAGCATGTCGAAGGGGCCGATACCGGCGCCGACCTCGACTTCCTCAAGGGATGTCGCGGAAGCGCGGTCGGCAAGGACAGCCACTGATCTGTACGGCATTGGAAATCAGCGGAGGCGGAGCATTTGCTCCGCCTTTTCTGATTCTGGGCCAGCATTGCGATATTGGTCCGAAAAGACGGCCCGGCACATCATCGATGATATGACGCGGCATAGCCGCATCCTGATTGCGGCGATCACGCCTTGGGAGATCGCCATGCTGGCGCAGAAGGGGCGTATCGCACTTGGTGATGACGTTGGCCGATGGATCAGTCGTGCGCTGGCGCTGCCGGGTATCGCGCTTGCGCCCTTGGAAGCTCCGATCTCCGTCGGCAGCGTTCGGCTGCCGGGAGATTTTCATGCCGATCCTGCCGACAGGATGATCGTTGCCACGGCGCGTTTTCATCAGGCGCCGCTGATGACGGCAGACCAGGCGATCCTCACCTACGGCGCGAAGGGTCATGTCGGTACGCTTGCCGCCTCGTCATGACCCAGCGTCCGTTTACTGGCTCTGGGTCTGGCTCTGTTCCTGCTGCTCCACGGTCACCGCCACCTTCAGGGCCTCCCTCGCCGAGCCATGAACGAGCCCGGAAATCGGCGCGGCGTCGCGGTAATCGAGGCCGCAGGCGATGCGGACATAGCGTTCGTCGGGGCAGAGGTTGTTGGCGGCATCGAAGCCGACCCAACCAAGGCCGTTCATATGAACTTCGGCCCAGGCATGGCTTGCCGTCTGTTCCGGCTGGTCCTCCATCATCAGATAGCCGGAGATGTAACGGGCGGGCAGACCGAGCGTCCGGGCGGCCGCGATCATGATGTGGGCATGATCCTGGCAGACGCCGCTTTTCCTTTGCAAGGCCTCCTCGGCCGTCGTTTCCGTTCCGGTTTCGCCTTGCCTGTATTCGACGATCTCGTTGATCTTGCCCATCAGAGCATGCATCTTGGCGAGGTCCGTGTCGCCGCTCATCGCCTTGGCGAGGTTCCGGATCGGCTTTGTCATCCTCGTCAGCGGTGTCTCGCGCAGGTAAAGCCAGAGCGGTGCATAGGCATGGTGGACGCCGTAGACGCCGGCTTTGTCTTCCGTTTCGACTTCGCCGCTGGCAATGACCCGAATGGACGTCTGGTCGCCATCAACGCTGACGAGGTTGACCCTGTTGCCAAAGTGATCGTCGTAGCCGACCTCCATGTGGGCGCCTTCGACGAAGGTCTCCCAGCTGATGACAGTCTGGCCGGGCAGGGTCAGCGGCGTCAGCCGCAGCCGCTGCAGCGAGTATTGCACCGGCTCGTCATAGGTATATTCGGTCGTGTGGCTGATTTTCAGACGCATTCAGTCTTTCCCCCAACCGGTCGCCTAGTAGAACCGGTAGCCGTCGGAGATTTCCTGTCCCAGACGGTTGTTGTGGCTGATGAAGTTCTCGATATATTCGTGCAATCCTTGGTCCATCACATCCTTGATCGAATGACTGCGCAGAGATGCCAGGGTTTCCTCGGCGGTTGCGTGCGCTGCATGGCTTTCGCCGTATTCACGGGCGAGATAACCGAGGTTGCTGGCGATCTTTTCATAACAATAGGCCAGAGAGCGCGGCATTCGTCCGTTGAGAATCAGGAAGTCGGCAATGTGGGAGGGCTTGTATTCCGCCTCGTAGACCCAGCCGTAGGAGCGATGTGCCGAGACCGATCGCAGGATCGATTCCCACTGCACGTTGTCGATCGAGGAGCCGACCTGCGAGACCGCCGGAAGCAACACGTAATATTTCACATCCAGAATGCGCGCCGTGTTGTCTGCGCGTTCGATGAAGGTGCCGATGCGCGAGAAATTGAAGATCTCGTTGCGAAGCATGGTGCCATGGAAGGCACCGCGGATCAGGCCGGTCTTGCGCTTGATCGCATCGATTGCCTCAGGCAGGTCCGCGGCTTTCACGCGTCGGGCAAGCATCGTCTTCAGGTCGAGCCAGCATTCGTTGGTGGCTTCCCAGGTTTCGCGCGTCAGGGCCGTTCGGACCATACGGGCGTTGTTGCGGCCTGAGTCGATGCACGACATCACGCTCGATGGATTGGCCTTGTCGCGCAGCAGAAAGTCGATCGCGTCGGTGCTGGTCAGATTTTCGTAGCCGTCGTCATAGATGTCGCGGACGCCGGAGCTTTGCAGCACTCCGTCCCAGTCGTCTTCCGTCGCCTGCGAGCGCGTGAGCGACATGCGCAAGCCAGCATCGATCAGGCGGGCGCTGTTTTCGGCCCGCTCGATATAGCGGAACATCCAGTAAAGGCCGTTTGCGGTTCTTCCAAGCATGCGCGTCAGTCCTCCAGAACCCAGGTATCCTTGGTGCCGCCGCCCTGGCTGGAATTCACCACCAGAGAGCCGGCCTTCAAAGCCACGCGGGTCAGTCCGCCCGGAATGATCTGCACCTTGTCGGAGACCAGGACATAGGGGCGCAGATCCACATGGCGCGGAGCAATGCCCTTGTTGACGAGGATTGGCACTGTCGAGAGAGAAAGGGTCGGTTGCGCAATATAGTTCGCCGGCCGTGATTTGAGTTTTTCGGCGAACGCCGAGCGTTCCTTCTTGGACGCGGTCGGGCCGACCAGCATGCCGTAGCCGCCGGAGCCGTGCACCTCCTTGACGACAAGATCGGCAAGGTTTTCGAGCACGTATTTCAGGCTGTCGGGTTCCGAACAGCGCCAGGTCGGCACGTTCTCGAGAAGGGCTTTTCGGCCGGTATAGAATTCGACGATCTCCGGCATGTAGGAGTAGATCGCCTTGTCGTCGCAGATGCCGGTTCCCGGCGCATTGGCGATGGTAATGTTGCCGGCGCGGTAGACGTCCATGATGCCGGGAATGCCGAGCGCCGATTCGGGCTTGAAGGTGAGGGGGTCGAGATAGTCGTCGTCGACGCGGCGGTAGAGCACGTCGATCGCCTCGTAGCCGCGCGTCGTGCGCATCTTCACCCTGCCGTCGATGACGCGCAGGTCCGAGCCTTCGACAAGCTCGACGCCCATCATGTCGGCGAGGAAGGCATGCTCGTAATAGGCCGAGTTGTAGATGCCGGGCGTCAATACCGCGACGCGTGGTTTGCCGTCGCACCCGGGAGGGGCGAGCGAGGCGAGGCTGTGGCGGAGCAGATAGGGATAGTTCTCGACCGGGCGGACGCGGTTCTGATGAAAGAGTTCCGGGAACATCTGCATCATCGTCTCGCGGTTTTCCAGCATGTAGCTGACACCGGACGGAGTGCGGGCATTATCTTCCAGAACATAGAACTGGTCTTCGCCGGTGCGCACGATGTCGGTGCCTACGATGTGCGTATAGACGCCGCCGGGTGGCCGGAAACCGATCATCTGCGGCAGGAAGGCTTCGTTGCGCTCGATCAGCTCGCGCGGGATACGGCCCGCCTTGATGATTTCCTGCTTGTGGTAGATGTCGTCGAGGAAAGCGTTCAGCGCGATGACCCGCTGCTCGATGCCCTGCGCCAGCTTGCGCCATTCACGGCCGGAAATAATGCGCGGGATCAGGTCGAAGGGGATGAGTTTTTCGGAACTGTCGGCGTGTCCGTAGACAGCGAAGGTGATGCCCGTCTTGCGGAAGATGTTTTCAGCCTCTTTTGATTTTGCAATCAGGCGGGTCTTGTCCTGGCTGGCGTACCAATCATTGTAAGTCGAGTAAGGCTGGCGCGGGCTATTGTCCGCATTCATCATTTCGTCAAATGCCAACGGTGTGATCCCCTTTTTTGCCATTTGAGTACAACAACAGGGGCAATGCAAGAAGCATGCTCCTTGGAAGGCAAAAGAAATTTCAATGCCGGATTGCCACTTTTTTGGTCTGGAGACCGCGTTTCCGGGGTCGAGGCGATGCATGTTTGAGCACTATCGATTCGCAATCGCCAGTGTGATTTCGAACGCCGATAAAACTCCCCGTCGCAAAGCGTAAGCCTGCCTATTTTTTACGCATGAAAAAAAATGGCCTTTTGCGCAGATCGTTGAGGTTAAAGATCAGGAATTTTGCTTTGACCATCGTACCGCACCGCTCTACGCAAGGCGCGGACCACGAAATCTGATCAGGAGCATGCATGACCCTCGAACGCCTGGCTCCGGCCATTTTCGTTTTGCTCTGGTCGACGGGTTGGGTGATGGCGAAATATGCCGGCATCTACGCCGATCCGCTGACCTTCCTGGTGTTGCGCTACCTGCTCGCCACGCTGCTTTTCGTCGGCTTCTGTCTCGCGACTGGAGCCGCCTGGCCGAAAACCTGGGCTGCGGCCGGGCATGCGGTAGTCTCCGGGATCTTCCTCCACGGGCTTTATCTCGGCGCCGTATGGTGGGCGATCGGGCAAGGCGTTCCGGCGGCAATCTCCGGGATTATTGCCGGGCTGCAGCCGTTGATGACAGCGGCCGTGGCCCCCGCGCTGATCGGTGAAAACCTGTCGGGCCAGCAGAAACTTGGTCTGATTCTCGGCTTTTTCGGCATTGCACTGGCGGTCGTGCCGAAGGTCATGGCGATCGACACGGGCGCGACGCCAATCCATCTGTTCCCGGTGATCATCAACGTTCTGGGCATGGCAGCCGTCACCTACGGCACGATCTATCAGAAGCGGCATCTACAGGACGGCGACATTCGCTCTATAGCGACATTGCAATATGTCGGGGCGCTGATCGTCACGGTACCGCTGGCATTTTACCTGGAGGAAATGCGGGTGGTCTGGAGCGTGCAGTTGTTCGCGGCGCTTGGCTGGGCGGTACTCGGCCTGTCGATGGGGGCCATCGCGTTGCTGCTCTATTTGATTCGACGCGGCCAGGTGTCGCGTGCGGCCTCGCTGATCTATCTGGTACCGCCGCTCGCCGCCGTGCAGGCCTGGCTGTTTTTCGATGAGGCGCTGACGCTGCCGATGATCATTGGGACGGTGATCGCGGTCACCGGCGTCTATCTTACCAATCGCAAGACCATCTCGTCCCCAAATAAAAAACGGCGGGTCGAGC
>UCOA01000105.1 GCA_900474095.1 Hyphomicrobiales bacterium
GCAGGCGTTCCGCCCGCCGGCGAGAGGAAATCCGGTGCCAGAGCCACGAAACCCTCCAGCGCCATGCGACGAGCGACATCGCGGATATGCGGATTGAGGCCGCGGTTCTCGTGGATGACGATGACGGCGGGCAGTTTGCCTGATGCCTCGGCCGGACGCACGAGATAGCCCTTCATATCGCCGCCGGCGCCGGGATAGGTGATGTCCTCACCCTTAATCCGCGAATCCGATTCCGGAACTATTTCCGCCTGTGCGCTGTTGGCGGCAAGCAAGGGCGCGATGGCCGCAGCACTCGCCGCCGAACCGGTCAGCATCGTCAGTTTCTGCATGAAGGAGCGGCGGTCGAGTGTCAGATGGGTGTATTCGTCATAGGCGTTGATCATCGCCTGGGTAATAGCGGGCTTTTCCATGGTTTCCTCCGGACTACCGCCCCTCGGTTGATCGGAGGCAGGTGGATTTCAACGGGATGTCTGCGAAATGCTGCACGTCCTGATCATTCCAGAACCATGACAACAGAATTGCGGCACCGATCGCAGGAGGCAACGCTTCGCCCGTTAACTTGACGCAAACGTGATCCGGCCGTGATAGCTTACGGCCGGATCAAGATAGAATTTACTGCATGTACCAGCCGTGGCTGACGACGAGCGATTGGCCGGTGAGTGCATTGGTCTCGAAGCCGGCGAACAGCAACGCCACTTCGGCGACATCGTCAACCGTGGTGAATTGCGTGTCGACAGTGCCGCCGAGCATCATCTTCTTGACGACCTCTTCCTCGGAGATGCCGAGCGCCTTGGACTGCTCAGGGATCTGCCTCTCGACGAGCGGCGTCTTGACGAAGCCGGGGCAGATGACATTGGCCCGTACACCGTCCGGTCCGCCCTCCTTGGCGACCACGCGGGCAAGGCCGAGCAGGCCGTGCTTGGCGGTGACATAAGCCGATTTCAGCGGCGAGGCCTCATGCGAGTGGACCGACCCCATATAGATGATCGCACCGCCCTTTTGGGCCTTCATATGCGGAATGCAGGCCTTGGTGGTCAGGAAGGCGCCGTCGAGATGGATGGCGAGCATCTTCTTCCAGTCGGAAAATGCGTAGTCCTCAATTTTGTTGACGATCTGGATGCCGGCGTTGGAGACGAGCACGTCCACCCTGCCCCATTTTTGGACGACGGCGGCGACGCCGCTGTTCACAGCGTCCTCGCTGGTGACGTCCATCGCAAGGCCGATCGCCTCGCCGGGTCCGGCGGCGGTCAGATCCGTCGCCGTCGCTTCCGCCGCCTCGAGCTTCAAATCGGCAATGATGACCTTGGCGCCTTCCGACACGTACTTTTTGGCGATCGCCAGGCCGATGCCGCTGGCGGAACCGGTGACGATGCAGACCTTGTCCTTGAGTTTCATGGACTTAACTCCCTATTTTGCAAGATAATCGTGGACCACTTCGCCGAGGCCCAGCGTCAGGTCGGAGAGAATATGGACGGCGGACCTGACTTCGAGCACCGGCAGGTCGGCAACCGGCGCCAGCGCATGCGGAAACAGCGCCAAGGCGCCAGGCGCTTCCCACGCGCCCTTCACTGTCAGATCCTCGAGATAGTAACGAACAAGCTCGCAGATACGGGGCGTGCAATCGACATGCGGAATGATCTTCAGCATGAAGTTCGGCTGCTTCAGCGTTTCAAGGACCTTCGCGTTGTCGAGTGTCCGGTGCTTGAATCCCATCGTCGCCGTCGCAACCCGCTGGCCGCCATAGTCGAGCGTGCCGACCAGTGCGTCCTTGACCGATGTCAGGGACGGTTCCGCGAGCTTCTTCGGAAAGCCCCAGATCTCACGACCGCCGGCGATCGGCGCGTCGTCGTTGAGATACATGGAGTGGACATAGCCGCCATGCACGCCGTTGAAACTCACCGGAATGACCTGGCCGGACTCGGTGTAATCGCCGAAGCCCGTCGAATCCGGCATGCGAATAAACTCGTATTTCACAAGCGGTTCGTCGAACTGCAGCGGCTCCGGCACGACGCGTCGCAAAGCCTGCGGGTCGGTGCGGTAGGTGATGATCATGTATTCGCGGTTGACGAAGCGATAGGGACCCGGCGGATAGGATGGACTCGTCAGCGGCATGGCGAAGGCATTGCGGACCACATCTTCGACTTTCATGGTTTTTTCTCGCTTCCATGTTTTTCACAAAGATCGAAGACACGAATCCCGTTGGTCGGGCGGGTGCGGCTCTGCCAATCCGGATGATTGAGCGTCCTGACCACATCGTCATGGCCGGCCTTCCAGTGTTCCTCCACGGAAAGACGGGAGAACTCGTAGTCCTTGGACTGGCCCTCGTAGGCGGCATGGCGGTAGATCAGGTGTACCATGGTGACGGCGCAGTCATTGCCGATCCTTTCGAGAAACCGCGCGTCTGGATCATCCTTCAGTTCTTCCGGCAGCTTTGCCATCAGCCGGCTCGCGGCCATGCGGATGCCCTGCAGCTTGCGGAACTGGTCGGTGTTCAAGCGCGTGCGGCTGGAAAAACGGATTTCCTTTTCCCGTGCCTGGACATCGAAAAGATCCTTCGGCAACAGGCCTTTCGCGCTGAACAGGTCGACCTGGAAGATGCAGAGATCGCTTTCCAGTTCAGGCCCGGAGAGAATCCGTTGCAGCGGCGTGTTGGAAACGATGCCGCCGTCCCAATAGTACCGGCCGTCGATCTCGACCGGCGCGAAGCCCGGCGGCAGCGCCCCGGAGGCAGCCACATGCTTCGCCGAAAAGGCGCAGTGGTTGTTGTCGAAATAGTTGAAGTTGCCGCTCACTACATCGACGGCGCCAAGGCTAAGGCGAATGGCGCCCGAATTGATCAGGTCGAAATCGACGAGATCGGCAAGCGTTTCCTCAAGCGGCGCGGTGTCGTAGAGGCTGATGGCAGCCATCGGATCGCCCGGAATGTTCCACGGTTTCAAGGCTCGCGGCTTGAAGAAGCCGGGCACGCCGGTCAGCGAGCCGAGAAAGGCGGAGGATTCGTTGAACCACTTCCGCATGGCATCGCCATTTCCAAGAAAGTGGCCGGAAAGACCGGAGGAGACGCGGTGCCAGAAGGTGCGCAGATTGTCGATGCGGCGGTTTACCGGGCTTCCGGCGATGATCGCCGAATTGATTGAACCGATGGAGATGCCGGCAAGCCAATCGGGTCGGATCCCCGCCTCGTGCAGGGCCTCATAGGCCCCGGCCTGATAGGCGCCGAGAGCACCGCCGCCCTGAAATACAAGCACGGTTTTCTCTGTCGGTATGGTGCTCACCGGATGCTTCCCTTCAAATGCTGCGAGTGCGAAGCGACAACGGCCTGTTGGGAACAAGGTTCCACGCAAGAAGATTACGTTTTGGTAAGGCGGAAAACGTTGAAAATGACGATATCCGATTCAATTCAAGGACTTGGGCGTATGGATGGCGTGTCGTTCCTGTGGTTGGAGCCGGATGATAGTTCAGCCATCGGCAGCACGCAATGCAACAAAGTATGACAGGGCAAGCGCCTCAAACACGGGCGACATGAACGGCAAAGAGCAACCACAGGACGAAATTGAAGACGAAACCGGTCACGAAGAGCCGCTGGCGCAGCTTGAGCCGGTTCGAGGTGACATGCACATAAGCATGCGCGAAACGGCTTATGACAAAGAGCCAGGCAACGGCGAGCACCGCATGGTTCACCCCGGTCGTCACATAGAGCAGGATGCAGACGAGGAAGAACAGGATCGGCAGTTCGAACTGGTTGATCAGGCTGCGGGCGGCTGTTGCGCTTGGCGCCGGCTCAATCGCCGGCACCCAGTAATCTTGCGCCTTGGCAAGACCGGTAAGCACGGCGCGGTAACGGCGTTTCAGCATGAGAAAGTAGACGGCGTGGATCAGCGCGACCTGTGCGATGACCGGCCAGAAGATTGCAGTCGATGTTGGCATGGGCACTCCGTCGCGTCGAGCCATCGATATGTATAGCGAGCCAGCCGGAAGTCCAGTACAGGACCGATCGCCTCGTCTCAAGCGCTTGCTTGACACCTCTTTTGCGAATGACGAATGTTCGAGCGACGGCCTGTCGAGGTCACAAACAGAAGGCATCTTATGTCCGAACAGCACACGCCCGCGAGCCCGTTGCCCACCCATCACCTGTCGTCGATGAGCGGGCGCGATCCGCATGAGCATCACCGGGTCGCAACGCCGCTGGAGCTTCTGTTCGACCTGACCTTCGTCATCGCCTTTGGGCTGGCCGCATCGCAACTTGCCCATCTGCTTGCCGAGGGGCACTACGCCGCCGGGCTTCTGGGCTTCAGTTTCGCGATGTTCGCCACCTGCTGGGCTTGGGTGAATTTTTCCTGGTTCGCCTCGGCTTTCGACACGGACGACTGGATCTATCGGGTGACGACCATGGTTCAGATGGTCGGCGTGCTCATCCTCGCCGTCAGCCTGCCGCGCTTGTTCGCCTCGCTCGATCATGGAACTTATGTCGACAACGGCATCATGGTGCTTGGCTATGTCGTCATGCGTGTCGCGATGATCTTTCAATGGCTGCGCGCTGCCCAGCAATATCCGGAGGGGCGCGCAGCCTGCTTCGCCTATGCATCGACGATTTTCGTGGCGCAGATCGGCTGGATCGCCCTGATCTTCATCAACATGCCGGTGATACCGACGATGATCTGCTCCGCCGCGCTCGTTCTGGTCGAGTTGACGGGTCCGGTGCTTGCCGAGCGCAAGGCCGGCGGCACGCCATGGCATGCGCATCACATAGCCGAACGCCACGGCCTGCTGGCGATTATCGCGCTGGGCGAAGGCGTCGTCGGCACGGTCGCGTCGATCTCGGCCATCGTCGAGGCGCAGGGCTGGAGCCTCGATGCGATCCTCATCTGCGTTGCCGGCACGGGCCTGACCTTCGGCATGTGGTGGTTGTACTTTCTTCTGCCGTCCGGACAGGTGCTTCATCGCCACCGGCAGAGGTCTTTCGTCTGGGGTTACGGCCACATGCTGATCTTCGCAGCCATCGCCGCAACCGGTGCAGGGCTGCATGTCGCCGCCTATTATATCGAGCACAAGGCGCATATCGGTGCCGTTGCCACGGTGCTCACGGTTGCCCTTCCCGTCTTTGCCTATGTCGTGCTGATCTTCGCGTTCTATGTCTATCTGCTGCGCAGGATGGAGAGCTTCTATCTCCTGCTGATGGCAGGAACGGCGGCGATCGTCGCTCTCGCCGTCGTCTGTGCGGCCGCCGGCGTCGGCATGGCGTCCTGCCTCATCATTCTGATGTTTGCCCCGATGGTTCCCGTGGCCGGCTATGAGATCAAGGGGCATCATTATGGCACCAGGGCACTCCAGCAAGTGCTCGAATCCTGATCGTCAAAGAAAAAGCGGCGAAGACATCTCCGCCGCTTTCCGACCCTTACAGCGCCGCACGTCTTTTCAGACGAGGTCGCTGTAACGCTTTGAAATGCTGCATAATTTTATCCTGAATCGATTCCGATTTAAGGAATTATGCAGTAGCGCATCAGGCCGCCCTCAGGCAGCGCCCGGATAGTTCGGGCTTTCGCGGGTGATCGTCACGTCATGGGCATGGCTTTCGCGCAGGCCGGCGCCGGAGATGCGCACGAAGGTGGCGCGTTCCTGGAAGTCCTTGATGGTCTTGCCGCCGACATAGCCCATCGAGGCCTTAAGACCGCCGGCCAGCTGATGGAGGACGCCGGAGACCGGGCCCTTGTAGGGTACCTGGCCTTCGATGCCTTCCGGCACCAGCTTCAACGTGTCGCGCACTTCCGCCTGGAAATAGCGGTCGGCCGAGCCGCGCGCCATGGCACCGACGGAGCCCATGCCGCGATAGGCCTTGAAGGAACGGCCCTGGTAGAGGAACACCTCGCCCGGGCTCTCGTCCGTACCGGCAAGCAGCGAGCCGATCATGCAGGCGGAGGCACCGGCGGCGATCGCCTTGGCCAGATCGCCGGAGAACTTGATGCCGCCATCGGCAATGACCGGAATATCGGAGGCTTGGGCCGCTTCGACCGCCGCCATAATGGCCGCGAGTTGCGGCACGCCGACACCGGCGACGATGCGGGTGGTGCAGATCGAGCCCGGGCCGATACCGACCTTGACCGCATCCGCGCCGGCATCGATGAGCGCCTTTGTGCCATCGGCGGTGGCGACGTTACCGGCCATGATGCGCACCGAGTTCGACATCTTCTTGACTTTGGTGACGGCATCGAGAACACGCTGCGAATGGCCATGCGCGGTATCGACGACGATCAGGTCGACGCCGGCTTCGATCAGGCGCTCGGCCCGTTCGACGCCATCGTCACCAACGCTGATGGCGGCCGCAGCACGCAGGCGACCCTGCGCGTCCTTGGAAGCATTTGGATTGAGCTGCGACTTCTCGATGTCCTTGACCGTGATGAGGCCGACGCAGCGGCCGCCGCCGTCCACCACCAGCAACTTTTCGATACGGTGCGTATGCAGAAGGCGCTTGGCTTCCTGCTGATCGACGTTTTCCTTGACCGTGATCAGATTTTCCCGGGTCATCAGTTCGTAGATCTTCTGGGTCGGGTCGGACGCGAAGCGGACGTCGCGGTTGGTGAGGATGCCAACGAGACGGCCAGGCTTGCCGCCGCTTGCATTTTCAACGACCGGGATGCCGGAGATCGAGTACATCTTCATCAGGGCGAGCGCATCGGCAAGCGTGGCGTCGGGGCCGATCGTCACCGGATTGACGACCATGCCGCTTTCGAACTTCTTGACCTGGCGAACCTGCTCGGCCTGTTCGATCGGGGTCAGATTACGGTGAATGACGCCGATGCCGCCGGCCTGCGCCATGGCGATCGCCAAGCGCCCTTCGGTGACGGTATCCATGGCAGAGGACAGGATCGGAAGGTTGAGATCGATGTCCTGGGCGATGCGGGTGGCGACGTTGGTCTGCCCCGGCATGACCTCGGAATGTCCCGGTTGAAGGAGCACGTCGTCGAAGGTCAGTGCCTCCAGACCGGTTGCCGTTTCAATGATGCGCGCCATGGCCAATCCCTTCAATAGATGAAACGCTCCGCGGACGGTCTTGGGAAACGGTCCGGAAAGACTTGCAAGAGTTTCTTGGAAGTTGGCGAGGGCTCGTAACACGGATATGACGGGATGGAAAGTACAAAGGCCCGGAGAAACCGCGGGCCTGCCAAGATTCCGGTACAATGCGTGATCGACGGCGGATCGGATTTCGAACTGACAGGTCTCGGGCACGAAGCGATACCGCTGGTCGACCTTTTCGATGACGCCGACCGAGGGGAACCTCATGTGGTAACCGACGAAGGGCAGCCGCTCGGTCGCCACCATGTCGAAGACTTTCTTGCGCGTGGCCGCCGTCTGCGCCTTATGATTGTTCTCCCTCGGTTGCCGGAATTGCAGTGCCGCAGCCTCCATCCGGCACGGCAGCATCTAGGGTCTTGACAGAAGAAGTGCGACGGCTTCACACGGATGTGATCGCAAGTTGAGCACGGCAGGGGGATTTTCGCTTGAAAGAGCCTATGTTCGGATCGCTCAGCCGTACCGCGCAAGGCCGTCCGTATGAATCGCATCGTTCCGATGATCCTCGCCGTCGCTCTGTTCATGGAGCAGATGGACTCCACCGTCATTGCGACCTCGCTGCCCGCGATCGCCCATGACCTCGGCGTGGGGCCGATCACTCTGAAGCTGGCGCTGACGTCCTACATGGTGTCGCTGGCGATCTTCATTCCCTTGAGCGGATGGATGGCCGACCGGTTCGGCGCCAAACGGGTGTTTCGCGCCGCCATCCTCGTCTTCATCCTTGGTTCGATTTCCTGTGCGTTTGCCAATAGCCTGCTCACCTTCGTGCTTGCCCGTTTCCTGCAGGGCATGGGCGGCGCTCTGATGACCCCGGTAGCACGTCTCGTTCTGGTACGCTCGACGCAGCGCAGCGAACTGGTCGGCGCCATGGCGTTGCTCACCATTCCGGCGCTGGTCGGCCCCTTGGCGGGACCGCCGCTCGGCGGGTTCATCACCACCTATTTCTCCTGGCACTGGATATTCCTCATCAACGTTCCAGTCGGCGTCGCAGGCTACATCCTGTCCGGCATCTACCTGCCGGACATCAAAGGTGCCGTACCGCCGCCGATCGACATCAAGGGCTTTTTTCTCAGCGCCGTTGCTGCCTCCGGCACGATGTTCGGCCTGTCGGTGATGAGTCTCCCGGCGCTGCCGCCGCAGATCGGTGCGGCCGCAGTCGTCATCGGAATCGCCTGCGGGCTTTTCTACGCCCGCCACGCACGGCGGCATCCAGCACCGCTGCTCGATTTCAACCTGTTCAAGGACAGTGCCTTCCGCACTGCCGCCACCAGCGGCACGCTGTTTCGCATCTCGGTCGGCGCCGTGCCCTTCCTGATGCCGCTGATGCTGCAGGTCGGCTTTGGCCTGACGCCGTTCCAATCCGGCATGATCACCTTCGTCGGCGCTGTGGGGGCCTTGACGACGAAATTCTTCGCCAAGCGCGTGCTGATCTTCGCAGGCTTCCGCACGACGCTTATCTTCGCCTGCGTGACCGGCGCAATTCTGACCTTCGTCAACGGGCTTTTCACTCCGGCAACACCCTATCTGGTGATGGCGTTCATCCTGCTGCTCGCCGGATTTGCCCGCTCGTTCTTCTTTACCAGCATCAACGCGCTTTCCTTTGCCGACATCCCGAACTCCGACGCCGGCCAGGCGACCGCAATGAGCGCAGTCCTGCAGCAGATGAGCCTTGCCTTCGGCGTTGCCATCGCCGGGGCCATTCTCGAAATCGAGACGGCGCTGACGGGATCGAAACTGGAACTTGGCGACTTCCACATCGCCTTCATGCTGATCTCGGCGATCACGCTGTCGGCCATCATTCCGCTGATCGGGATGTCGAAAACAGCGGGGGCCTCGGTCTCCGGCCACCGGATGCGGCAGCAACCGGAAGCGGAGACGATCGTCGTCAAATAGCGCGGGCTATTCCGGCCGTTCGCAGACGGCGACGATCTTGTTGCCATCGAGATCACGGGCGAACGCCGCGTAGAAATGCTCATGGAAAGGCCGCAAGCCCGGCGCGCCCTCATCCGTGCCGCCGGCGGCAAGCGCCGCGGCATGGAAGGCATCGACAGTCGCTCGCGTCGGCGCCTCGAAGGCAATGGTGACGCCGTTGCCATGAGTCGCGGGCCGCCCGTCGAAGGGGGTCACCACCCAAAAGCGGCAGCGGACATCCTCATCGACGCCGTAACCGATCTCGTTCCCCGCCTCGCGCTGACGGCGATTGCCGAGAAGCGGCAATACCGCATCGTAGAAACGCCCGGCGGCGGTAAGATCATTGGCGCCGATGGTCGTGTAGAGCAGCATGCAATTACTCCGCCGGCGCCTCGTCGAGGTCGCGCTCTTCCGAGATGTCCTCGGAGCCGCCAGCGCCGCCCTGACGCCCCTTGAAGCCCTTGGCGAGCAGGAACATTTCGACCGATTCCGCCCGCGACGACGCCGGCTTTACATGGATTACCTGCTTGAAATTCTGTTTCAACAGGTTGAGAAGCTCGCGCTCGGTTCCGCCCTGGAAGGTCTTGGCGAGAAAATGGCCGCCCGGGCCCAGAACGTCGATGGCGAAATGGGCAGCGACCTCGCAGAGGTGCATGGTGCGGATATGGTCCGTCTGGCGGTGGCCCGTCGTTGGTGCGGCCATGTCGGAGAGCACCACGTCCGGCGTGCCGCCGAGCGCATCCATGATCTGGTCGGGCGCCGTCGGATCGAGAAAATCGAGCTGGAAGATATGGACCCCCGGCAGCGGATCCATCGGCAGAAAGTCGATGGCGACCACCTTCGGCTCCGCGTCGGTCGAACGCGTGACGTTGGCGGCGATCTGCGACCAGCTTCCAGGTGCCGCCCCCAGATCGATGATGCGCCGCGCGCCCGAGAGGATCTTGTGCTTCTCGTCGATCTCCAGAAGCTTGAACGCCGCGCGGGCGCGATAACCCTCGAGTTGGGCCCGCTGCACGTAGGGATCGTTGATATGCCGCTCGATCCAGCGCCGCGAGGACGCCTTCAGCTTACCCTTCTTGACCTTCTGGCCAAGCTTGCGCCCGGTGCGGTTTCCGCCGATCGGGGGTTTGGTCATTGCGTCTTTCCTTCGTGGGACCCGTGCGTGGCGGGGGCGCGTGTGGACCTGCGGGCGCGACCGCGCCGCCAGACACCGTCATCGGCCATCATGTCGGTAAGCAGGCCTTCGCGTAAGCCCCGATCGGCAACGCGCATGCGCTCCGACGGCCAGCGGCGGCGAATGGCCTCGAGAATGGCACAGCCGGCGAGCACCAGATCGGCGCGGTCCGGCCCGATGCAGGGGTTGGCTGCTCGCGCCGTGAAATCCCATGACAGAAGCCGCGCCTGCATCGCCGAGACCTCGTCGTCCGACAGCCACAAGCCATCCACCTTGCGGCGGTCATAACGCGGCAGTTCGAGATGGACGCCGGCAAGCGTCGTCACCGTTCCCGAGGTGCCGATCAGATGGAAGCCGTTTTCGTCGCCAGGATTGTCGAGCGTGTGGATTTCCGGGCAGTCGAACTTGGCGAGCATGCCCTGAACTTCGACGACCATCGTCTCGAAACTTTCCGGCGTGACATGCTGGCCGCCATGCCGCTCCGACAGGGTCACGACGCCGACCGGCAGCGATGTCCAATGGGTGATGTGGTTGGCAAGCCGGCTGGAGCGGTTCTCGCCTATCTTGATCACGGCGATTTCCGACGAGCCACCGCCGATATCGAACAGCACCACCGATTTCGTTTCCCGCCCGACCAGCGACGAGCAGCCGGACACCGCAAGCCGCGCCTCAGTCTCGCGCGTGATGATCTCGAGCTCCAGACCGGTTTCGGCAAACACCCGCTCGAGGAAAGCCTCACCGTTTTCGGCCGCGCGGGTGGCCTCGGTGGCGATGAGCCGGGTCTTGCGGATCTCTCGGGACTTCAACTTCCCGGCACAGACCTTGAGCGCCTCGATCGAGCGATCCATGGCATCCTCGGACAGGCGGCCGGAGGCGCCGAGCCCCTCGCCGAGCCGCACGATGCGCGAGAAGGCATCGACGACGCGGAACTGGCCCGGACGTGTCGGCTGCGCGATCAACAGGCGGCAATTGTTGGTGCCGAGATCGAGCGCCGCATAGAGCGGCGAGGCCGAATCATAGCCGTGCGAAAAGGCCTGGCCGTTGCCAAAGCGATCCTCGGGCCCTTTCTGCGAATAGGTCGGCCGCTCCTCCGCCCGGACGACGAACGCCGGGTTGTGCGGCTGCGGCCTGGCGGCTGCGTCAGCAATCGGCCGCGTCTTTTCGCCGGTCGCAAGCGGACGCCCCTGCAGGCTGCGGCGCTGCCGGTGTTTCTTGCTGCGGTTTCGGCCGGAATGATCGGGGCCAGGCGCCGCAGCGAGTTTCGCGGGGGAAGCGTCACGTGCCGCGCCCACCGCAGCCGCCTGCTGGACCTGCCCGGACTTGGAGCGGCGCCTGCGCTTGCGTTTGCGCACCGGTTCCCCGGTCGCATCTTTCACTTCGGGACGCCCTGTTTCTCCGGAATTGCCGGAAGAACTGGCATTCGCAGAGGCCATGCGCGACGGTTTTCCCCGTCTGCGCTTGCCTTTGCCGGAACGGGACGGTGTCTGCCCCTCGTTGCGGCCTGCTGCCGACGCCCCGGAAACGGACGGCTTGTCGCCGCTGTCGGGGTCTCTCACTGTGTCTGTCCATTGCGCCGCGCGGAACGATAACCGCTCAAGGCGCTCTCTTGATTTTCGTTGGCCAGACTTTACCAGCGCAGTCCGCTTTCGCCAAATTCTTTTTGCGCCACGCCCGAACGCCTAAATTCCGGCGTCATCCCATGAATCGGAATTTGCGTGGGCAAGGGACATTTTTTCCCAAAATCTATTGCATCCGCCGATCTTTTGTTTATAAGCCCGCTTCACCGGCTGGGCGGCACGATCGCTCACGCAGTTTTGGGGAATAGGTTAACGGTAGACCCACGGACTCTGACTCCGTTAGTCCTGGTTCGAATCCAGGTTCCCCAGCCAAACTTTTTCCAAAGAAAAACAACTACTTAATAGCTGCACCACTTCCCTGTAGTAGCGGATTTTAGATCGCGCAACTTACCCCGAATTTCCCAATAATTACAACGGCTCCCACATGGTGCCGGCAGCTCCGTGGCACATAGAGCCCGCCGTAAAGACATGGTAATGCACCAGAAAGGGCCATGGTGGACGTTCTTCCACCGATCTGGCATCCTTTGCGCCATGCCCGCGCCGTGGAAACGAAAACCCATCGCTGAACCGCACCGCACCTTGCGCGCCGTCTCCGTGGAAAATCCATATTTCAGCCGCGACCATGCTGGCGACCCCACACCCCCCCCGAAAGGTCAGCGCCGTCGTCAACATCCAGGAGAGCGCTATCACCATGCTCGCCTCGCGAACCGGATCGATGCCGCTCAGGTGGCCGCCGCTACAAGGTTCCGCGCGCCAGCTTTAGGTGGGGTAACAAATACCCCGCCTTTTGAGGCGCTACGGGGTAACAGCAACCCCAGTAGACTGATTTGCTGACCGGCTTTCGCGTTGTCGATACCGGGTTTTCGCTGAGCGTGGGTCAATAGACGGGTTATTTGATAACCCATCTATTGGGGTGCGCCCGCCTTTCCGGGACCGACCTCGGCCAATGTCGGTGCGGGCATTAGCTGGGGTTTTCCTTACCCTAAGAGGTTGGCTGGTCCCCTACCGAGAGGGAATGGCCTCGCCAATGTTGCGTTTTCGGGGAGGTAACGTGTAGAGTTCGTTGCGCCGGGTCATTCCGGATTTATCGGAGTTGCGATGGAAAATTCTCTCGTATCGATCGTCGAGGACGAGCCGGAGATTGCGGAGATCCTCGAACGCTATTTCGAACGGGAAGACTTTCGCGTCATCGGCGCCGACGACTACGTCGTCAAGCCGTTCAATCCCTTGGAAGTGATCGCGAGGGCGAAGGCCGTTCTCATGCGAACAAAGTCCGCCGCGGTCAACCGCGTGCTGCGCGTGAGGTGGATGCACGCGCGCGCTGGAGAAAACATGAAGTCCAGGAATAGATCCGATATGAAACCTTCAACCGCCATCCCGCTTGCTCTGCTGCTCGGCGCTGCCACTATGCCGTTGTTGGGAACAACCGACGCGCAGGCACAGGACCGCGACGTCGATCAGTCGGTATTCACCTTCGGCGGCACGATGGTCGACGCCGACATCCTCCACGCAGCCAATCCTTTCGGCGTCACATACGCCGACCTCCCGATCGTCGGCCTCGGCTACCAGTACTTCCCGGCAAGGATGGGCTCCTTCAGGTTCGGACTGGAAGCTGGGCTCGCCGGAAGATTCGGCGGGCATCCGAATGCGGAATTCTGGGGCGGCGTCGTCGGTCGCTACGACGGTTTCGAGATTGGCGATGCCGTCCGTATCTCGCCAGCCTTTACGTTTGGCATCAGCCATGTCACGCATACCCAGGAGGGGCGGGAGCGCAAGAACGAGCTGGAGCGTAACGGGGACGCCAGAACGCTGTTCTATCTCGGCCCCGAGTTGAACCTTTCCTTCAACGCCATGCCCGACGTCGATTTCTTCTGGCGGGTACACCACCGGTCCGGAGCCTGGGGGACGCTCGGCGACATGCACGGCGGCTCCAGTGCAAATGTCGTCGGCGTGCGGTTCAATTTCTGAAGGACCTTCTTCATCTCCAAATCTTCCGAATGCCACGATTTATGTTCTCTATCGTTCGCGCCATCGCATCGAGAGGGGGCAGTCGATCGAATTCCTGGATGATCTCCGGCATGTGGCCTATCGGCGCGGCCTTGAGGCGGCGAGGGTCGCTCAGTGCCTGGTCGACATCCTGCGTCGTGCCGGGAATCAAGCCAGCGAAAGGCAAGATCGGCCCTCGCATCCACGATCTTCGTCACTCGTGGCCGGCGGCCCGCACGTGACGGTTCCGACCTCCGCAAGTGCCAAGCGCCAGAACGTGCTACTCGGCGGGCGGAGGACCTATCCACACGCCTGCCGGCACCACGGGGATACTATTTGCCAGTCCCTCGAGCATGCCTTGCAAGACGCTCTCGCTCAGCTCGTCTGCCTTCTCACTAGGGCCGACAAGGCGGTCGACCAGCAGCAGGGTAAGACCATGCATTTGCGACCAGAAAATCAGAATGGCTCCATCGAGACTTGGTAGATTTGCCGGGATGTTCGGAATGATGCGTCCGAGAGCGCCATCGCTGATCACCTCCACCAGAAGCGCTTTCATGTCCTCCGCCGCGGTTCGTTCGATAGCAGGACGCCCATTGTCCTGACCTGAAAGATAGCCGCCGAACATCAATCTGTAGAGCGCAGGATTGTTGACGCCGCCCCGAACATAAGCGCGGGCCATAGCTGCCAGCCGCTCGCGCGGGCTGTCCAGTTCCCTCATCGCATCGGTCATCTGCTTTGCAAGAAGCTCGAACCCTACCGCCGAAACAGCCGCCAACAAATCGCGCTTGTCGGCAAAGTGTTTGTAAGGCGCGTTATGGCTGACGCCCGCTCGACGGGCGAGCTCCCGAAGCGAGAATTCCGTGCTTTGGGATTCGCTGAGCACATCGAGTGCGGCAACTACAATCGCCCTGTGCAGGTCGCCATGGTGGTAGGGGCGCTGCTCTGTGGTGGAAGTGGCTTTGGTCATACTCGTCCATAAATGTTGATGTTGCGCGCGTCAACATTTCTGCGAAAGCTATGTTGACAATGTCAACTCTAGCCATTAAGTGGGCGCTGTCAACATCGGGTCATGGCTCGTTAGATGCATCGGATTGAAGGCTGACGCTGAACAGCGCGCCTCCCGTGCCAACGCTACCGGAGAAAAGATGCAGCTCTTTAGATTGCTGGGAATTGGTCTCGCTTGTACATCCCTGGCTGCTTGCGAAGAAATAGCAGAGGTGTCGCCACCGCCGAAGCAAGTGCGGGTGATCGCGGCTGCTGCGGCGCAGTATCGACCGAGTGCGGAGATCACCGGTGAGGTAAAGGCGCGGATCCAGACCGAACTATCCTATCGGGTCAGTGGCCGCGTAATCGAGAGACGGGCCGACGTCGGATCGCGCGTTCACGCCGGCGAGGTTCTTGCCCGGCTCAACGACACGGAGCAGCGGGCCGACGTGAGTGTCGCCCGAGCGGCACTGGATTCGGCCAGAGCTATCGTAAGGCAGAAGACACTGAACCTCGCGCGATCCGGGACACTCCTGCAATCGCAAGCGATCGCCCAGCAGATTTTTGATGAGGCCCGAAAGGAGCTGCGGAGCGCCGAGGCATCTTTTGACTCCGCCGAGGCAGCGCTGGCGACAGCCGAGGATGCGCTGTCCTACACGGAGTTGAGGGCGGATGCGGACGGCATCATAACGGCGCGCACCATTGAGGTCGGACAGGTGGTCTCGGCCGCGCAGCCCGCCGTGACACTTGCGCATGACGGCCCCAGGGACGCGGTGTTCGACGTGTTCGAGGCCTTCTTTCTGGACGGCCCGCCATCGGCCGACGTCGGAGTGGCACCGGTTGGGGATCAGGCCGCCAAGGTCGATGCGAAAATCCGGGAGGTCTCCCCGGTGATCGACACGAAAGGCGGCACAATCCGGATCAAGGTCGCGCTGCAGGATGGCGTCCAATGGTCTCTTGGCACACCGGTGGTCGGCACGCTCCGGTCCTCGCCGCACGACGGAATCGTGTTGCCCTACAACGCCATCACCTCCGCCAATGGCGAACCCGCCGTGTGGCTGGTCAACACCGAAAATCGCTCGGTTTCTCGCCGCGAGATTTCGGTCGCCCGCTATCGCAAAAACGATTTCGTCGTGACCGGCGGCATCGTCCCCACCGATCTCGTCGTCACGGAAGGCGGAAAGTTTCTCAGGGAAGGCCAGGCAGTCGCTTGGGAAGGCAAGTAAGATGACCCTTAAACGCTTAAGCACCACTCTTCCAATTTTTATCTCGGTCTCGCTCCTTATCGGATGCGAACAAAGCTCGATCACGGACGATCAGGCGAGCCCTCGCCCCGTCAAAACCGTTACGGCGATGGCTGAGCAGGAGGCAGCGGCGAGTTTGCCCGGCGTTGTGCGGGCCCAGGTCGAGACCGACCTGGCATTCCGGACACTCGGACGAATCGTTTCACGCAAAGTCGATGTCGGTGATCTCGTGCTGAAAGGCGATATCGTTGCGGAGATCGATCCCCTGAGCCTGAGGCTCGCGGTCAGGACCGCGGAAGCCGATTTACGAGATGCCCAGGCGCAGTTCGAGAACGCAGCCATGATAGAAAAGCGCAAGCAAACTCTGGCGCGTATGAGCGCCGGCAGCGTTGCCGATCGGGATCTTGCCGAACAGCAACTGAAATCGGCCAAAGCCAATGTTGCAAAGGCAACGGCGAGTCTCGCCAAGGCGCACGAGCAGCTTGGCTACGCGGACTTGAGGGCGGAATTCGATGGGGTCGTCACCGCCACCTCCGCAGAAATGGGGCAGACAGTATCGGCGGGCCAACCGGTCCTGAGACTGGCACGCCCTGAACAGCGTGATATGGTCGTCGATGTTCCCGAGGCGCAATTTCGATGCGTGCGTCTGGAGGACCGGTTCACCATCGCTCTCCAACTCGACCGCAGGATCCAGACCTCTGGCGTCCTGCGCGAGATCGGGCCGCAGGCGGATCCCAACACCCGGACCCACAGGCTGAAGATTGCAATGCGCCAGGCACCAGACGTGTTCCGCCTGGGTGCAGTGGTGAGCGTAACGCCTGTTGCCAAGGAAGGAAAACGGGCAATCGCCCTGCCAAGTTCCGCGGTTGGCGACAAGGGCGGCACTGACCGCGTTTGGATCGTTGATCCCTCGACAGGCACCGTTGCGGCACGGTCGGTACAACTCGACAGCCACGCGGCCGATGCCCGCTCTGTCCGGATACTGTCCGGGCTGCGGGAGGGCGAAGAAGTCGTCATAGCCGGGGTCAATGAACTTGCCGATGGGCAGAAGGTGAAATTCGCACGGGAGCCACGTCGGTGAACAAATTCAATCTCTCGGACTGGGCGCTCGAGCATCGCTCGCTCGTTTGGTATTTCATGATCATCTTCGCTGTGGCCGGCGCATATGCCTATCTGGGCCTTGGCCGCGAAGAAGATCCATCCTTCACGATCAAGACGATGGTGATTCAGGCTCAGTGGCCCGGTGCCTCTGCCCAGGAAGTGACCCAGCAGGTCACCGACCGAATCGAAAAGAAGCTGCAGGAACTCGACAACCTGGAACATACCCGCAGCATCACGACGGCTGGCCAGGCGATTGTCTTCGTCGATCTGCTGCCGGGTACGGATGCGCGAGATGTAAAGCCCACCTGGTCGCGGGTGCGCAACCTGATTGACGATATAACGCACCAGTTTCCCCAGGGTGTCGTCGGTCCGTTCTTCGATGACCAGTTCGGGGATGTCTACGGCAATATCTTTGCCCTCACCGGCGACGGGCTTGGTCACAGGGAATTGCGCGATTTCGCGGAGGACGCGCGAACACAGATTCTCAAGATCCCGGATGTCGGCAAGGTCGACATCGTCGGTGCGCAGGACGAGGTGATCTACCTCGAATTCTCCACCCGCAAGATCGCGGCCCTCGGCATCGACCGCGCCGACATCATCGCCACGCTGCAGGCGCAGAACGCTGTCACCCAATCCGGCTTTATCCAGGCGGGACCGGAACGCATCGCCCTGCGCGTCGGCGGGCGCTTCATCTCGGAAGACACCTTGCGTGGGATCAACCTTAGGGTAGACGACCGCTTCTTCCCACTGACGGACGTCGCCAATATCAGCCGCGGCTACATCGACCCGCCAACCTCGCTCTTCCGCTTCAACGGAAAAGCAGCCATCGGGCTCGCGATAGGCATGAAGACGGGCGGCAACCTGCTCGCCTTCGGCGAAGCGCTCGAAAAAACGATGATCAAAATCATCCAGGATCTTCCCGTCGGCGTCTCGGTCGAACAGGTCTCCGACCAGCCGAAAGTGGTTGACGAGGCGGTCGGGGGGTTCACAAAGGCCCTGTTCGAGGCGGTCGCCATCGTGCTGGCGATCAGTTTCATCAGCCTCGGGTTCAGGGCAGGCCTGGTTGTGGCGATCGCGATCCCGCTCGTTCTTGCCATCACCTTTGTGGTGATGCTCTATGCCGACATCTCGCTACAGCGAATCTCGCTCGGAGCGCTCATCATCGCGCTCGGTCTTCTTGTCGACGACGCCATGATCGCGGTCGAGATGATGGTGGCGCGGCTGGAAATGGGAGACAGTGTCAGGAAAGCCGCTACTTACGTCTACACATCCACGGCCTTCCCGATGCTGACCGGCACGCTCGTCACCGTCGCAGGCTTCATACCGGTCGCATTTAACAAGAGCAGCGCCGGCGAGTTCACCTTCACCCTCTTCGTCGTCATCGCCGTTTCCCTCATCGTCTCCTGGATCGTTGCAGTCCTGTTCACGCCCCTCATCGGCGTCACCCTGCTGCCCAAGGAGATGAAGAAGCATGCCGAACACAAGGGCCGGTTCGCAAAGGCCTTCTCTGGAATGCTGCAATTCTGCCTGCGCTGGCGCTGGATGACGATCATTGCCACGGTCGTCCTTTTCGCAGGATCGCTCGTTGGCCTCTCGATGGTACAACAGCAGTTCTTTCCGAGCTCGGATCGGCCGGAACTGATCGTCGACTGGAACCTGCCGCAGAACAGTTCGATCGCCGAAACGAGCCGTCAGATGGCTCAGTTCGAGCGTGAGGTGCTGGCCGGCAACCCTGTGGTGGAGCACTGGTCGACCTACGTCGGAAGAGGCGCGCCGCGCTTCATCCTTTCCTTCGACGTGCAGCCCGCCGATGTCTCCTTCGGGCAAACGATCATCGTCACCAAAGGACTCGACGTTCGCGACAAGCTGAAGCAGGAAGCGCAAGCTTATCTTCAGAAGACGTTTCCCGGAACCGACGCCTATGTGAAGCTTCTGGACATCGGCCCGCCTGTCGGCAAGCCGGTTCAGTACCGCGTGTCCGGCGAGGATCTCCAGACGGTGCGTGATCTGGCCCAGAAACTGGGCAACGTCGTTGGCACGCATCCATCGCTGACCAACCTTGCCTTCGACTGGAATGAACCGATCCGCGTCGTGAAGATCGATGTACTGCAGGACAAGGCGCGTCAGCTCGGCGTCTCGTCTCAGGACATCGCCATGGCGCTGAACACCGTCGTTCAAGGAAACGCCGTAACGCAGGTTCGGGACGACATCTATCTGGTCGATGTCATCGGCCGCGCCGCAGAAAAGGAGCGCGAGTCGATCGACACGTTGCTCGACCTGCAACTGCAGAGCAGCAGCGGTCAGTCGGTCCCGCTGTCATCGGTCGCAGCGTTCCGGTATGAGCTCGAACAGCCGACGATCTGGCGGCGGGACAGGGTTCCAACCATTACGGTAAAGGCCGGGATCGCCGATGCGACCCAGCCTGCGACCATCGTGAAGGCGCTCTCCGAGAAGGTTGCGGCTTTCGAAAAGACACTGCCTGCCGGGTATTCCGTCAAAGTCGGCGGCGCGGTCGAGGAAAGCGCCAAGTCCCAGGGTCCTATCGCGCAGGTGTTGCCGGCCATGCTCTTGATGATGGCGACGCTTCTGATGGTTCAGCTGCAGAGCTTCCACAGGCTGTTCCTGGTCTTCTCGGTTGCCCCGCTGGCGCTGATCGGTGTTGTCGTGGCTCTGTTCGCCAGCAAAGCCCCGCTCGGTTTCGTCGCACTCCTGGGCGTGCTCGCGCTCGTCGGCATCCTCATCCGCAACTCCGTCATCCTGATCGTGGAAATCGAAGAATTGCGGGCAGCGGGGAAGTCGGCGTGGAATGCGGTCGTGGAGGCGACCGAACACCGCATGCGGCCGATCATGCTGACGGCGGCGGCCGCCACTCTGGCGCTGATCCCCATCTCGCACGAGATATTCTGGGGTCCGATGGCCTATGCGATGATGGGCGGGATCGTCGTGGGTACGGCGCTGACGCTTCTTTTCCTCCCCGCGCTCTATGTCGCCTGGTTCCGGATACCACGCGAGGAACGGGCGGAACTGACATGATAGTTTGGTTGCCGGTCTCTGGGCGAACCGTCGCGCTTGTTCTGGTCCTATGTCTCGTTGCATCCGGTTGTGCCAACCGGGTGCAGGGCGTCCTTCAACCCCTCGCCGCTGCCCCGACCGACACCAGCCAGGTCACCATGCTGGTCGCCACGACGCGCAAGCCTTCGGAAGATCCCGGCAAGCTCTATTCCGGCGACCGCGGAACGGCGATCTCGCTCAACAGTGTCACGGTGTCGATACCATCCGATCGCAACCGCAAGATCGGAGAGGTGCAGTGGCCTGCGCGCATGCCCCCCAACCCCGAAAAGGAGTTTGCAGCCACCGAGGTCGCCAAGGTCCAGTCGCAAGAGCAAGCCTTCGACTGGTACCGTCGGAACCGAAACTCCAGGCGTCAGGTCATCATTTTCGTTCATGGATTTAACAACACCTATGCCGACGCGGTCTTCCGCTTCGCGCAAATCGTCCATGACTCAGGAACCGACGCCGCGCCGATCCTCTTCACCTGGCCCTCAAGAGGCCGCGTCTTCGACTACCTCTACGACAGGGAGAGCGCCAACTATTCCCGCCGCGCCCTGGAGGACCTCATCCTTCAGGCTGCGAAAAGTCCCGATGTTGCCGATGTAACGATCCTCGCTCACTCCATGGGAGGCTGGCTTGCGGCAGAGGCCCTGCGCGGCGTCGCCATGCGCGAGAAATCGATCCCGACGAAGGTCAAGAACGTCATTCTGGCCTCGCCGGATATCGACATCGACGTAGTCCGTCGTCAGTTCGTCGAGATGGGATCAAAGCGGCCGCATTTCACGATCCTGACATCGACGCGAGACAAGGCCATGGAAGTGTCTCGTTGGCTATCGGGTGGCGTCGACCGCGTCGGCGGATCCGATCTCAGCTCCGTTGCGCCTATGCTCGAAGAACTAGGCGTTTCTGTCATCGACACGAGCGGGGTCGCGACGCGCGATGCCCTCGGGCACAACGCCTTCGCAGACAGTCCTGAAATCGTGCGCCTGTTGGGGCGGCGGCTGGCAGGGCAGAGCCTGGATGGCGGAAAGGCGAGCGTCACGGGTCAGATCGGAATGACTGCGGCCAATTTCGCCGGCTCGGCAGCGCGCCTGGCCGTTGCGGCTCCAGTCGCGATCATTAGCCCGGAGGCGCGGGAAGTCCTCAAGCGGGAGTTTTCCTCGGACGGGGGGCAGTTCGTGAACGGGCAGATTTCGTACTGAACCCTTCTTGGCGCGCGTCAGATGAGTATGTGATGAATGCGTGTCCAACCTGCCCGTTCGCCGTCGCGAAAGAATGCGAGCTCAGGATGAAGTAGTGCAGGTCGTTTCTAGGGGGCTGGGATTTCCATCCTGTCATGGGTCAACTTAAAGCTTGAGCGTGCCCGCTGCCAGCGCGCGCACGAAGCGTGGACGACAGTCATGCCGCAGGTCCCAAGCGCGTCGGCCATTGCCCACATTCGATGCCCAGAACTATAGCCCACATTCACGGCGAAGGACGAGCCTTTGAAGTTCGCGGCTGATCGCCAAGTACGCCCGCAATCAATAGTAGGGTGAGACGCACGCCCGTCGCGGACCGTCGAACGGCTGGAACGTGTTGTCGTAATCCCTGTAGGACCGATAGCGCGCATAGCACCAGCTCGTATGTGCGTTGCCGCCACTATAGACTTGGCGGTAATTGCGTGGAGCGTAGTAGCGCGGACGGTAATAGGTCGGGCCGTAGTAGCCCTGATCGTAGTAGCCGGGGCCATAATATCTCGGCTGCGCCAGCAATCCACCGATGATTGCGCCAGTCGCGAGCCCGCCGAGTGCCCAAGCCCAATCGTCGTCACCATTGTGGTGTCCATGCCCGTGGTAACCTCGATAGCCGCCCCTGTATCCACGGTTGTAGCCGCCGCGGTAGCGCCTGTACTGGACCGTCTGCGCCTCGGGGGCTTCGATCTTCGGCACGGCAACGGTGGGAAACGCCATGGTCGGCGGGACGCTCGTCAGCGCCGTCACCAGCGACAGTGCAACGATTGCTAACCTTTTCATTGGCCTCACCTTTCCTCTACAGCGCCCCGGGCCGAATAGGGAGCGCAAGGACGCTGTAGCTCTTTAAATATACTGCGTGATTTTACCCTAAAATCGATTTTGATTCGAGAAATTATGCATTAGCAGGAAGGCTTTCTTTCAATAAAGGCCCATTTCGGCGTTGCATCGTCGCGCGCGAAAAACGCAGTTTGTTGATTGTAAAAGGTAGCTGGGCGCAGCCGGGGCTTAACGTCCGCCGGAACGGTCTGGAACGCGCGCCAGGAGGGGAGCGGCTGTGTCGATGAGCCGGTCACGGTTCGCTATCGCCTTTTTCATGTTCTGCCCACTCCGTTATTACTGCGACGCCCTGCGTCGTTGCTCTCGGTGTCGCGATCGCGCCTTGTGCGTTCCAGCAAATTCCCCTTGACATTTTTTATGATGAGCATCATGCATAAATTTACATGATGAACATCATTAAAAGGAGACCAGAAGCGGCCGAAGTCGATGTCTCCATTTCCGGCCCGACCGGCACAATGGAGCAACTCAATGACAAATCCTCTGGCCCATTCTATCAAGGGCCTGCTGACATTGCGCGACCCGAAAGCCTATCTGTTTTTCACATCGACGGCCGATGGTCGCCGGTCCGCGAAAGAGTTTCTGACTCGGCTGAAGGAACGCAAAGCAGGCAGAGACAAGGGGCCTGCTCCCCGTGGTTTCCTGCGACAGCTCAAGGCGATCACTGCATGGGGACGGCAGGCGCCCCAAGATCTCGGAAGCATCCGGATCCCGATGCTCATTGCGAACGGGGATCAGGACAAGATGATTCCGAGCAGCAATACATACGATCTCGCCCGGCATATCCCGGGCTTGCAGCTCGTGATCTACGAAGACGCCGGGCATGGCGGGATTTTCCAAAACCACGCCGATTTCGTGCGGAGGGCTCTGGCGTTCCTCGGCGCCGCCACAAAACTTCACATAGGAGAGAACCGATGAAGGCATTCGTCGTCGATAAATACAAAAAGAAAGGCGCGTTACGGTTGGCCGACGTGCCGGAGCCGGAGTTGCGGGAGGACGACGTCCTGGTTCGCGTTCACGCAACCGGTGTGAACCTGCTGGACTCCAAGATAAGAGATGGAGAATTCAAGCTCATTCTGCCCTATCGGCCGCCCTTCGTGCTGGGTCATGACGTGGCCGGAAGCGTCGTGCGGGTCGGGTCGAAAGTCCGGCGATTCAAGACGGGCGACGAGGTCTATGGGCGGCCGCGCGACCACCGGGTCGGGACATTCGCAAAGTTCATCGCGATGAATGAAGCCGACGTGGCGCTGAAACCTAAAAATCTGAACATGGAAGAGGCCGCCTCCATCCCGCTGGTGGGTCTGACCGCATGGCAGGCGCTGGTCGAGATGGGCAAGGTGAAGCCCGGCCAGAAGGTCTTCATTCAGGCCGGCTCGGGTGGAGTGGGGACGTTTGCCATCCAACTCGCCAAGCATCTCGGCGCCGAAGTTGCGACGACGACGAGCGCGCAGAATGTCGAGCTGGTCAAGAGCATCGGGGCGGACGTGGTTATCGATTACAAGACGCAGGATTTCGAGAAGTTACTGTCGGGCTACGATCTCGTCCTCAACAGCCAGGACACCAAGACGCTCGAAAAATCTCTCCATATCTTGAAGCCGGGTGGCCAACTCATTTCGATATCGGGTCCGCCAGACCCGGAGTTCGCCAAGGACCTGAGATTGAACCTGTTCCTGAAACTGGTGATGCGCCTGCTGAGCCGCGGAGTCCGGGCAAAAGCCAAAAGTCTCGGCATACGCTATTCATTCCTGTTCATGCGTGCGCAGGGTCAGCAGTTGAACGAGATCACGTCCCTGATCGAATCAGGCATAATCCGGCCGGTGATTGACAAGATCTTTTCGTTTGAGAAGACCGCCGATGCCTTGGCCTACGTTGAGACTGGGCGTGCGAAAGGGAAGGTCGTCATAACAGTGGGGGAATAGATCCCAATTTGACCTTGCCAATGTAGTGATGCCGTATCGCGGCATCGCTACAATGATGCGACTACAAACGCTGCTTGGAAACAGGGGACGGAGCGAAGGGGCAGTTCACATCCTTATGCCGTTCCCGGTATCGCGGCAATCGACCGGTTCAGCCCGTCGTCAATCCATGCCCGGGTCTCCTTCAGTATTTCGTCCGAAAGGACCGGATCTGTGGTCGCTCGAGCGAGAACCACCGCTCCGACCATTGCAGCCCAGCTTGCGATGGCTTGGCGTCGGGCGCTCTCGTCCGACCCGGACAGTTTCTCAAGCATCCAGTCTATTTGGCCACGCACGCCATCCGTTACTGCCGAACGGGCCTCCGGTGTCTGGCGCAGCGTGTCGGCCGCAAGCCCGGAAATTGGACAGCCACCGGCCCTGTTGTCGCGATGGCGTGGCGAGAGATACTCGTCCATGTATTCGCGAAGGGGAAGTGTCGCGCCATTACGCTCACCGAGCGCGTGAGCAAGCGCCTGGACGATGAGGTCATCCTTCGAGCTGAAATGACCGTAGAAGCCGCCATGCGTTAGTCCGAGGGCCTTCATGACCTCTGCGACACCGACTGCCTCAAACCCTTTCTCCCGAAACAATCGGCTTGCGACTTCAAGGATCCTTTGGCGGTTTTCGGCCATCTGTTCGCGGCTGACTTTCATTTTTTAGATTTCTCCATCTCTGCCATTGACTTTTACATGACAGCCATCATTTTAAAACAGCAATCATTATCGCCATCATGAATATAGCCACTCATTCGAAAGAGAACAAGACAATGACTGAAACTCCCACCGTCCTTATCACCGGCGCGTCCTCAGGTATTGGAGCGGCATATGCAGAACGTTTTGCCCGGCGTGGGCATGATCTGGTACTGGTCGCCCGCAACAAGGCGAGACTGGAGGCTCTCTCGGCACGCCTTCACGAAGAAACCGGCGTGACCGTCGATATTCTGCAGGCCGATGTCACAAATTCCGATGAACTTGCGGTAGTGGAAACGCGTCTACGCGACGATCATCGGATTGGGATTCTTGTCAATAACGCCGGTGCGAGCCTGGGAGGGACATTCGCGGATCAAGCTGCCAATGACGTCGCGCAGCTTATTGCCCTCAATGCGACTGCCGTTGCTCGCCTCGCCAGTGCCGTGGCTCCACGGTTCATCAAGGCGGGTTCGGGCGCGATCGTCAACGTCTCCTCGGTGGTAGGACTTGCCCCCGAATTCGGAATGTCAGTCTACGGCGCGACCAAGGCGTTCGTGACGTTTCTCTCCCAAGGGCTCAGCCTCGAACTCGGTCCCAAGGGGATCTATGTGCAAGCAGTTCTGCCTGCGGCGACGCGGACGGAGCTCTGGGAGCTTGTTGGCATTGACGTCAACACGCTCCCGGCCGTGATGGAAGTGGGCGAACTCGTTGACGCAGCATTGGCAGGTTTCGACAGGCGCGAGGGTGTCACCATCCCGCCCCTGCACGATCCCGCTCAATGGGAAGCCTATCATGCTGCGCGCCAAACGATGATCCCAGGATTTGCACAGGTCCGTGCGGCAGAACGCTATCGCACCGCCCAGTAGCGCCTCCTGTAGAAAGCCCCGTAGCTGGCACGGGCCGCGCCGCGAACAGGCCGGCCTGAGCCGAGTTCCCGGCGCGAAACGCGAGACGTGACCGAGATCGATGAAATCCAGACGAAAGAAACACAATGACTGATAATGGACTCTTTGAACCCTACACACTCGGTGCCCTGACGTTGGCGAAGGAGGGGCTGAGAACGCGCTTTGCCTGAGGTTTCCTATTCAGCAAAGCCTGCGGGCCGTCGCCTGAACACTGCGTCAGCCGCGCCCTGCCGAAAAGGGAGATCATTATGAACGCACGTGACATCATCCTCGCCCACCCCGTCCGTACTGCTATCGGCGCCTACAACGGTAGGCTGAAAGGCATTCCGGCAACCGAACTTGGATCAATTGCAGTGCGAGAGACCCTGCGCCGAGCCGGTATCGAGGCGGATATGGTCGGCACCGTGGTCATGGGCAATGTCATCCAGGCGGGAAACCGTATGAATCCGGCGCGGCAGGCTGCTATTGGTGGCGGCCTTCCGGTCGAGGTACCCGCGATGACCGTCAATCGGGTCTGTGGCTCGGGCGCGCAGGCGATCCTGAGCGCCGCGCAGGAGATCGCATCGGGTGAAAGTAATATGGCAATCGCCGGTGGTATGGAGAACATGGATCGTGCGCCCTATCTCATGGATGGCGGGCGCTGGGGCTATCGGATGGGACCAGCCCAGATCCTTGACAGCATGCTGAGCGACGGGCTTAACGACGCTTTCTCGGGCCAGCATTCGGGATGGCACACCGAAGACCTCGTCGAGAAGATGCAGATCACGCGTGCCGATCAGGACGCCTTCGCTGCGCGGTCACAGCAGAGCTTTACGGCCGCGCGAGACGCCGGCCATTTTGGCGCTGAAATCGTTGCGGTTGAGATCAAGGGCCGCAATGGAACGGAAAGTTTTACGACCGACGAAGCACCACGCGCCGATACGACGGTTGAGTCGCTTGCCCGCTTGCGCCCAGCCTTTCGGCCCGACGGTACGATCACGGCCGGCAACGCGCCGGGGCTGAACAGCGCGGCAGCGGCGATGATCGTTGCCGAGCGCGGCTTTGCCGAGGCAAGGGGCATCGCGCCGATGGGTCGGCTTGTCGGTTATGGTGTCGCCGGAGTGGAACCGGGAATGTTCGGGTTGGGCCCTGTTCCCGCCGTGCGCAAGGCGCTGGAAAGGGCCGGCTGGAGCCTTTCCGACATCGAGCGCATCGAGATCAACGAGGCCTTCGCGGCGGTGCCCATCGCGGTCGCCCGCGAGCTAGGCCTTCCGGAAGACCTCGTCAATGTCGAAGGCGGCGCGATCGCACACGGTCACCCGATTGGCGCGACCGGCGCCATCCTGACCACGCGGCTCCTGCATGCAATGAAGCGTGACGGCCTACGCCGCGGCATCGTCACGCTCTGCATCGGCGGAGGACAGGGCATCGCGCTGGCGCTTGAGGCGTTATAGCCCGCGGTCGATCTGGAGCTTGCAAAAACCGGATCAGTGCTCGACGTTTGCGGCAACAATCCCCAGATCGACAAGGCCGGCAACGAAAAGCTGGACGGCCACTGCGGTCAACAGGATCCCGAAGACGACCTCGGAAATCACCAGGCTGGCCGGCTTCATGCGCTTTGCCAACACATCGATATTGGTAAACACCAGATAATCGAATGCGGCGACGAGCAGGATCAGGCCGACGACGAGCGCGATGCTGGCGATCGAGACGACTTCGTCGGATGCAATGATGAGCACGGTAATGCCGACCGGATTGAGCATATAGGGAATAGCAAGGGGAAAGACCGCGATCTTTGCCGGATCGACCGGCACCTCGAGGTCTTCATGGTGCTT
>UCOA01000175.1 GCA_900474095.1 Hyphomicrobiales bacterium
GGGGGGGGGGGGAGCCGATGAAATCGGCGACATACATCGACGCGGGGTGACTGTAGATTTCCTGCGGCGCTCCGAACTGTTCGATGATGCCGTGATTCATCACCGCAATCTTGTCGGCCATCGCCATTGCTTCGTGCTGATCATGGGTGACATAGACAGTGGTGGCGTGGATGCGGTTGTGCAGCTCGCGCAGCTCGTGCACCATCACGTCGCGAAATTCGGCGTCAAGCGTGCCGAGAGGCTCGTCCATCAGGAAGCATTTCGGCCTGCGCACGATCGCCCGCCCAAGCGCGACACGCTGCCGATCACCGCCGGCAAGTCCGGAAACCGAGCGGTCGAGGATATGGCTGATCTGCAGGAGCCTTGCGGTCTCCTCGACCCGCGACCGGATCTCCGCCTTCGGAACGCCTTGCGACAGCAGCGGAAAGCCGATGTTCTTGCGTACGTTCATATGTGGATAAAGGGCGAAGAGCTGGAAGACGAAGGCGATGTCGCGGGCGCTTGCGCGGTTGAACGTCACGTCTTCACCGTCAAGAAAGATCCTGCCGCTGGTCGGCAGTTCCAGGCCGGCGATCATCCTGAGGGTCGTCGTCTTGCCGCAACCCGATGGCCCGAGCAGCGCCAGGAATTCGCCGTCACCGACGGTGAAGCTCGAATCCTCCACGGCGACGAAATCGGCGAATTGCTTGCGCAGGTTTTCGATCCGGATCTCTGCCATGGTTCACTCCGGAAACTTCGAGACGATCATGAACATCACGGTGCCGGCGAGCAGCGTCACCAGCGAATAGGTGTAGAGCGCCAGTGCGAACGGCTGGAACAGCATCAGGAAGCCCACGGCGATCAGCGCCGTCGCGATATTTTCCATCGGGCCGCGCCGAAAGAAAAAGGGGCGCTTCTTGCGGGGATGTGTCGTATCCATGGTCATTTCCGCACCGCTCCGAAGGTGATGCCGCGCAACAGCTGCTTGCGCAGAAGGATTGTGAAGACGAGGATCGGCACGAGGAAGATCGTCGTTCCGGCGGCAACGGCCGGCCAGTCCATGCCGCCCTCGCCGATGATCGTCGGGATGAAAGGCGGCGCAGTCTGCGCCGAACCGGAGGTGAGGAGCACTGCGAAGGCATATTCGTTCCAGGCAAAGATCAGGCAGAAGATCGCCGTGGCAGCAATGCCCGTCGTCGCCTGCGGCAGCACGACCTTGCGGAAGGCCTGAAGACGCGTGTAGCCGTCGATCATCGCCGCCTCTTCATATTCCCGCGGGATTTCGTCGATGAAGCCCTTGAGCAGCCAGACGGCAAGCGAGACGTTGACGGCAGTGTAGAGCAGGATCATGCCGAGCGCAGTGTCGGACAGGCCAAGCTCGCGGTACATCAGATAGATCGGGATCGCGACCGCGATCGGCGGCATCATCCGCGTCGACAGGATGAAGAACAAGAGATCGTCGGCCAGCGGTACCCGGAAGCGCGAAAAGCCGTAGGCAGCAAGCGTGCCGAGGAAGACGGCGAGGAACGTTGAGCCGAAGGCAATCACCATCGAATTGGTGAAACGCGGCCAATAGTTGGACGGGCCGGCGATCACCATGTTGCGGCTGCGGGTGATCTCGTCGCAGGTCGATGTCGGAGGCCCGAGCGACTGGATATAGTCCGGCGTCTGGCGGGTCCTGGTTGTGAAGAGATTGCAGTAGCCCTCCAGCGTCGGCTGGAAGACGATCTTCGGCGGGTAGCTGATCGAATCCGGCGGCGACTTGAAGCTGGTCAGGAAAATCCAGGCCAGCGGCACCATGGTGATCACCGCATACAGAATGACGATGGCACCGGCGATG
>UCOA01000198.1 GCA_900474095.1 Hyphomicrobiales bacterium
GCGGCGCCATCGTCGCGGCAGCCGGCGCGGCCGCGGCCTTCGCAGCCAATACGCTGAGCTATTTCGCGCTTCTCTTCGCGCTCATCCGCTGGCGCCGCGAGGTGACGCTCTCGACGCTGCCGCGCGAATCGATGGGCCGGGCGATTTCCGCCGGCCTGCGCTATGTCGCGATGTCGCCAAATATCGGCAAGGTGCTGTTTCGCGGCTTCGTCTTCGGCCTCTCGGCCAGCGCCATCTTGGCACTCCTCCCTCTGGTCGCCCGCGATCTCGTTGTCGGCGGGCCGCTAACCTATGGCATCATGCTCGGCGCCTTCGGCCTCGGCGCCATCGGCGGGGCGCTGCTCAGCGCCCGTCTGCGGGAGCGTCTGTCGAGCGAGTGGATCGTGCGCATCGCGTTTGCCGGTTTTGCCGTCAGCGCTCTCATCACCGCGTCCAGCCCCTATGGCTGGCTGACCAGCCTTGCGCTTCTTCTCTCGGGCGCCGGCTGGGTGCTGGCGCTGTCGCTGTTCAATACGACGGTGCAGCTCTCGACCCCGCGCTGGGTCGTCGGCCGGGCGCTGTCGCTTTATCAGACCACCACCTTCGGCGGCATTGCCGCGGGCAGCTGGATGTGGGGGCAGGCGGCCGAGGCCTATGGCCCGGCCAATGCGCTGATCGCTTCGGCTGCGCTGATGGTCGTCGGCGCCGTCCTCGGCCTGAGATTGCCGCTGCCGGAATTCCAGTCGCTCAATCTCGATCCGCTCAACCGCTTCTCGGAACCGCTCCTGAAGCTCGACCTCAAGCCGCGCAGCGGGCCGATCGTCGTGATGATCGACTACGACATCGCCGACGGTGACGTGCCGGACTTCCTGACCGCTATGGCCGAACGCCGCCGCATCCGCATCCGCGATGGTGCCGGGCAATGGGGGTTGATGCGGGATCTGGAGAACCCGACGGTGTGGACCGAGACCTATCACGTGCCGACCTGGGTGGAATATGTCCGCCACAACCAGAGACGAACGCAGGCCGACGCGGAAATCGGCGACCGGCTCTTGGAACTGCATCGCGGCGAGACCCCGCCGCGCGTGCACCGGATGATCGAACGCCAGACCATCCTTCCCTACGACTACGAGCGCTACAAGCAGCAGATGGACATGCACTGACGCACAGCGCCGCGTCTGCTCAGCGTAGCTTTGCCTTCAACCCCGCATCTGGAAAGCACGTCGGTGCCAGACCATTCTTCGCCTGCCAGTCGCCCAGAGAGCGGCGGGTCTTGTAGCCGGCAAGGCCGTCGGCCTTGCCGATGTCATAACCCTGCGCCTGCAGGTTCTTCTGCATCTTCAAGACGTCCGAGCGCAGCATCTTGCCGACGTCGCCGAACTGGCCCCTGAAGGCGCCGGCACCGGATGAAATCCGGTCGGCGAGGTTGCCGATGAACAGGGCATAGAGGTCGGAGTTGTTATATTCCTTGATCACGTAGAAATTCGGCGTGACGATGAATTCCGGTCCGTGGCGGCCGGCAGGCACCAGCATCATGCCGCTGGCTTTGCTTTCGTCAGCCGGAAAGGCCTTGCCGGAAACCCGCTCGATACCGGTCGAAGCCCATTGCGCAATCGGTTTTGCGAGGTCCGGCCCTTCCTGCGCGCACGAGACCTTGGCGGGAATGCTCACCTCGAAGCCCCAGTCGCGGCCACGCTGCCAGCCTTTTTTCGACAGATAATGGGCGATCGAGCCGAGCACGTCCGGCACCGAATTCCAGATGTCGCGCCGCCCGTCGCCGTCGAAATCGACGGCGTATTTCAGAAAACTGGTCGGCAGGAATTGTGGCTGGCCCATTGCGCCGGCCCAGGAACCCTTCATTTCGGCCTCGCGCACGTCACCGCTATCGAGAATATGAAGGGCTGCGATCAATTCGCGCCGGAAGAGATCCCCGCGCGTCGACATGAAGGCTTTGGTCGCCAGCACATCCATGATCGGATGTGGGATCTTCGCACGGCCGAAACCTGATTCGCGGCCCCATATGGCGAGCACGACCGGTCCCGGCACGCCATAGGTCTTCTCGATCCGCCTGATGGTTGCGGCATGGGTCTTGGCAAGGCTGCGGCCGGATGCCGCGAGCCCTTGCAGCCGCTCCTCCGAGAAATAGGCGCCGGGCGAGGAAAATTCCGCCTGGCTCTGTTTCTGCTCGCTCGGCGGCTTGGTGCCTGGCGGCACGAGGTCCGGCAGGTTCCAGCTCAGCGTCACGCCGGCAAAGGCGGCGTTGAAGGATTTTTCCGAAATGCCGGCCTTCTCAGCTTCCGGCCAGAGGTCGGTCTGCAGCCACTGGCGGAACTGCGCCTCGGTTTCGGCCTTGGAGGCGGCGAGGGCGGGGAAAGAAATGAGCGTCAGCAGTGCGAGGATCGCCGCGGCCAAAGTTTGCCGCAGCTTACCCCCCTCAGTCGGCCCTGCCGAAATCTCCCCCTCAACGGGCGAGATTGCTCTTTTGCCTTGCTGGCTTCTCAGCAGGCTGCTCACCGTATGACTGCAGCGAAGGAGTGCCGTGGTCGATCTCCCCCCTTGAGCGAGAGATGTCACGTAGTGATAGAGGGGGGTTAATCTCTCGGCACAACAATTCTTCGTTCTCAAATCACCGTCCTCGCCCGCAATGCCGCCGTCAGCGTGCCTTCGTCCAGGTAGTCCAGCTCGCCGCCGACGGGCACGCCGTGGGCCAAACGGGTGATCTTGACGTCGAGGCCGCCGAGCTGGTCGGTGATGTAATGCGCGGTCGTCTGGCCCTCAACGGTGGCATTCACGGCGATGATCAGCTCGCGCACGCCGCCCTTGCCGACGCGCTCGATCAGGCCCTTGATGTTGAGATCGTCGGGTCCGATGCCGTCGAGGGGCGAGAGCGTGCCACCGAGGACGTGATACGCTGTATTCATGGCGCCTGCCCGCTCCAGCGCCCAGAGGTCGGAGACGTCCTCGACGACGATGATTACGGAATTGTCGCGCCGGTCGTCGGTGCAGACGCTGCAGGGATCGCTGGTATCGACGTTGCCGCAGCACGAGCAGATCCGGACCTTGGCATAGGCGTCGCCCATCGCGTCGGCGAGCGGGCCTAGCAGTTGCTCCTTCTTCTTGACCAGATGAAGCGCTGCGCGCCGGGCCGAGCGCGGCCCGAGCCCAGGCACCTTCGCCAGAAGCTGGATGAGTTTTTCGATTTCGGGGCCTGTGACTCGCTTTGCCATGCGGCGGTTCTACTCCATATCCGTGGGGAACGGAATCGCTGAAAAGAGGGTGTTGCCCATGAAAATCCTGGCCGTCTGCAGCGGCAGCGCGCAAATTCTGCCCGGAAGGTCTTACCGCACGGGCATCTTCAAATACCCGGTCGAGGCAGGGGTGATGGTCGATCGCGAAGGGTTGATCGGCGATGCCATCTGCAATCGCAAGCACCATGGCGGTGTCGATCAGGCGGTCTATGCCCTCGGCTCCATCGACCTCGACTGGTGGTCGAAGGAACTGGGGCGCGAGCTGGAGCCCGGCACCTTCGGCGAAAATCTCGTGATCGAAGGTGCCGATAGCCGCACAATCTCCGTCGGTGATCGATTCTTGACCGGCAGGATCGAACTCGAAGTCACCTCGGCGCGCATTCCCTGCGCCACGTTCGCGGCACGGATGGAAGATCAGGCTTTCCCAAAGCGCTTTATCGCTGCCGGACGACCGGGCTTCTATTGCCGCGTGCTCAAGGATGGTGTCGTGAAGGCCGGTGACACCGTCACCTATCACGCCTATTGCGGGGCGCCAGTCCTGATGCCGGAACTGCTCAAAACCTTCGGCAGGACTGTCTCCGGCGCGGATCGCGATCGCTATCTCGCCGCGCCGATCCACCACAAGCTGCGTGCTCAGCTGAACGGCGCGTAAACGTCCGCAACCCTGCGCCCGGCTTTGCCGCCGGCAGCCTTAACCATCTGCAAACGTTCCGCTTTATTTTGGCGCACCGGCAATTTATAAGAGACTTCGTCGCAGGGCGCTCATCGTATCGGGCTCGCTGAGCCGATCGATGATCATGCAGACAGCGCGAAACCGGAGCGAACTTGCAAGCGCAAGTGCCGCTGATGACGCGCGTCTGCTCGCAGGGAAGCGTCAGGCCGATTATGCACGGAAATATGCGACTTGAAGACTACATCGCACGCATCGGCGCCATACTGGTCGTCGCGCTTTTGACGGTGGCAATCCATGGAGAGCGCGCGCTGGCGGCCCATTGTTCACCGTTGCACGTCTCCATCAACCCGGAGGTCGCCCGCCTGCAGCGACAGATCGCCGCCAACCGGGCCTTTGCGGTGAAATATGGCTGCGCGGTGGGGTCGAGCTTCGCGTGCCGCGAGATTGCCGGCCGCGTTGCCCAGGCGAGCGCGCGTCTCGCCGGCCTGGCGGCCGCGCCCGGGCGGAGTTGCGTGAACCCATCGGTCGCCGAACACACACCAGCGCGTCACCCGGCACCCGTTCGAAGCACAACGATCGTCGCTGCTGTGCCGCACGCCGGCGCAAAGATCGAGACACGCTGCGTCCGGCTGTCGGACGGGTATCATTTCCCGACGCCGAACTCCGGATACAACACCGCCGGTGACATCGAGGCCATTGCCGCGCAGTGCATGTTCATCTGTGACGACCCGGCGATGGAGGTTTATCGGATGACTGGCGCGGATCGGAATACCGACGAGATGGTTTCCGTGAAGACGGGTGCCCGTTATGCAGACCTGTCCAATGCCGGAGCCTATCGCCGGGCGGTGCCGCTCAAGACCTGCGACATGAACCGTTTCTACAAGACCGTCTTGGCCGAGGCGCCCGCCGGAAAGGCTCGCGTCGGTCCGGCGGCGGAAAGCGAACAGGACGTTATCGTTGCGCTGCTCGGCGATGTCGACTTGCGGGGAACGACCAGCGTCGTGCCGGATGCGGCACGCAAGGTCCGCATTGTCGGCGCGGCTTTCCTACCCGAGGAATAGCGGGACCAGGCGGCAACCGAGCCGGCTGGTTTGTGTCGAGGCTTGACGCTTAGAACGGCAACTTCATGCCGGGTGGAATCGGCAGGCCGGCGGTGAGCGCGCGGGTCTTTTCGGCGGTGATCGCCTCGGCCTTGTCCTTTCCGTCCTTATGTGCGGCGACGATCAGGTCCTCCAGAATCTCGACATCGTCTTCCTTGAACAGCGACGGGTCGATCTTGATGCCCTTGAGGCTACCCTTGCCGTCCATGCGCACGGTGACGAGACCGCCGCCGGAGGTGCCGTCGACTTCAAGTGCAGAAATCTCTTCCTGCATCTTCTCCATCTTGGCCTGCATTTCCTTGACCTTGCCCATCATGCCCATGATGTCGCGCATTGCCGTGTCCTCTTCCTGTCTCGTGGTAATCTCGTAGACTTAGTGCTCGATATCGTCGCCGGGAAGGATATCGCCTTCTTCGGATTCGGCGGCGGCCACAGCCTGCGGCTCTTCCTCCGGTTCCGGTCCCTTTATTCTCACGTCGGCGATCTTTGCGCCGGGAAACCGTGCGATGATGGCCGCGACGTCCGGATCCTGTCGAGCGTCGTTGAATTGTCGCTCCTTAGTGGCCGCTTCCGCCTCGACAAGCGTCGGTTGGCCGGGCTCACGGCTGAGGATCACCATCCAGCGGATGCCCGTCCACTCTTCCAGCTTTTTCTGAAGCTCGGCAACCAGCGTCTTCGGCGCATCGTCCGGCAGGTTGATCTCCAGCCGCCCGGGTTCCAGATTGACGAGGCGGACGAAATTGCGCACCAGCGTCTTCAGCCTGATATCGCGGTTGGTGCCGCACAGCTCTGCAATGTCGCTTGCCGACTTGACGGAAACCTTCGGTTCCGCTTTCGCCGCGGGGGCTTCAGCCGGTTTTTCTTCCGTCTTGCCAACCGGCATTTCCGGCTGCGGTGCCGCGTTCGGCACGGCACGCAGCATGGTCGCGCCATTGCCTGTCGCGCGTTGCGCCGGCGGCATATCGCTGCCGCGGGCCTGCATCGAGGTGCTCGCAGTGGGGGCTGGCGCGCCGCC
>UCOA01000239.1 GCA_900474095.1 Hyphomicrobiales bacterium
CCGGGCCGATACGGCGGCCGTCGCTGCCATGGCGGTGATCCAGGCGACGATCGGCGACTGGCAGTAGCGACCGTGTCTTTTCGGTGCCGGCAAGGTGTTGAAAATTTGAACCGGCCTTGAAACAATTTCACTTGCACGCCACCTCATTCCGGTTCAATCACCCTCCTGACATCTGCCGTCCGGCAGGTCCCGCCTGTTCAAAAGAAGACGCTCATGGCCAGAGACACTACCGACCAGACGCCGGTCACCTCCATCGCAGACCTGACTGAATATTTGGCTCAGGGCAACAAGCCGAAGGAGCGGTTCCGCATCGGGACGGAGCATGAGAAGTTCGCCTTCTTCAAGTCCGACAACAGCCCTGTGCCCTATTTCGGCGAGGCGAGCATCTCGGCGCTTCTGAACGGCATGGCCGCAAAGAGCGGCTGGGAACCGATCATCGACGCCGGCAACATCATCGGTCTTGCCGAGCAGTCCGGCCAGGGAGCGATCTCGCTGGAACCCGGCGGTCAGTTCGAGCTTTCGGGCGCGCCGCTCGAAAACCTGCACCAGACCTGCAAGGAATCCAACCAGCACCTCGCCGTGTTGCGCGAGATCGCCGAGCCGCTCGGCATCCGCTTCCTCGGCATCGGCGGTTCGCCGAAATGGACCTTTGCCGAAACGCCACGCATGCCGAAGTCCCGCTACGACATCATGAGCCGCTACATGCCGAAGGTCGGCAGCCAAGGGCTCGACATGATGTATCGTACCTGCACGATCCAGGTGAACCTCGATTTCTCTTCGGAAGAAGACATGCGCCGCAAGATGCAGGTGTCGCTGAAGCTGCAGCCGCTGTCGACGGCCCTGTTTGCAAGCTCTCCCTTCACCGAAGGCAAGCCGAACGGGCTGCTCTCCTGGCGCGGCAATATCTGGCGCGACACGGACAACCAGCGCGCCGGTGTGCTGACGGCCGCCTTCAACGCGGATTTCGGCTTTGAAGACTACGTCAAATGGGCGCTCGACGTGCCGATGTATTTCGTCGTGCGCGACGGCCGCTACCATGACTGTACGCACGTCACCTTCCGCCAGTTCATGAACGGCGCCTTGAAGGGGGAACTGGCCGACTGGGAACCCAATATGGGCGACTGGACCAACCATCTTTCGACCCTGTTTCCCGACGTGCGGCTGAAGCGCTTCCTCGAAATGCGCGGCGCCGACGGCGGCCCGTGGCGACGCATCTGTGCGCTGCCGGCCTTCTGGGTCGGCCTGCTCTACGATGATGCAGCGCTTGACGCCGCCGAGGACCTAACCCGCTCCTGGACCTACGAGGACACCATCGCCATGCGCGACGCCGTGCCGGCGCAGGCGCTGGCCGCGACGCACAAGGGCACATCGCTGTTCGACATTGCCCGCGAGGTCCTGTCGATTTCCCGTCTTGGCCTGAAGAACCGCAACCGGCTGAACGGCGATGAGGTCGACGAAAGCATCTTCCTCGCGCCGTTGGACGAAGTGCTGGCAAAGAAAGCAACACTGGCCGAAGACCTGCTGTCGCTTTACAACGGCCGCTGGAACGGGTCCGTCGATCCGGTTTTCACTGAGTACCAGTATTAAGCTAGAAGCGCTTTTTCAGAAAATACCTTGGAATGGCATTCGACCCGCCTTCGAGCTCGCCGAACACCTCGTACCCAAGCTTTTCGTAAAAGGGCTTGGCCTGAAATTCGAAGGTATCCAGCCAGACACCGAGATAGCCGCGGGCGCGGGCAATAGCTTCCGCTTCCTCCATCAGGCGTGAACCAAGGCCCTGGCCACGGTACTCCTCCGGTATTGCGAGATATTTCACGAAGGCCCAGCCGTAACCGTCGATGCCGTAGAGCCCGCCGACGACCTTGCCCGTGTCCGGTTCACGGATCAGGATCGCGAAATCAGCCTTGTCCTCGACCGCCCCCTTGCTCGCCTCGTTGTAGGCGGCCAGTGGCGCAACGATTGCTGCGCGGTGCTCCGGGTCGGGATTTTCGGCAATGATATCGATGATGGGTGTTTTCATGCGTATTTTCCGATTCCAAAACAGCAACCACCATATGCGCGCATCGGCAGCTTGGGGAGTGGGCAATGGGGCTTCATACCGGACAGCCTCTCGCCCTTTTGTCCCGGCCAATAAAAAGCGTTTCCACGCGGCTTTTTCCCGTTATAGTGCAACGACATGCGTCGTTTCGCCCGCAGGAGAGGACTGGAGATGATCCCGCTTTTTGACATGATGATGCAGGCGCAGAACGGCAATGCCATGGACGTGATGGCCAAGCAATTCGGCCTTGCCCAGGAACAGATGGCAAAGGCGACCGCCGCGCTGATGCCGGCCTTCTCCACCGCGCTCAAACGCAATGCCGCAAACCCTTATGATTTCGGCGCTTTCCTGACCGCCATGTCGAGCGGCAACTACGCGCAGTATTTCGAGGACATGAGCAAGGCCTTCACACCGCAGGGCATGGCCGACGGCAACAGTGTTCTCGACCAGCTTTTCGGCTCCAAGGAAATGTTGCAGGCGGTCTCCGCGCAGGCGGCCCAGATGACCGGCGTCGGCCAGGAAATCTACAAGCAGATGCTGCCGGTGATGGCGAGCGCGATCATGGGCGGCCTGTTCAAGCAGGCTTCCGGCCAGATGAGCGGCATGCAGAATCCCTTCGCCAACACGCCGATGGAAGCCATGATGAAGCCTTGGCTGGAAGCCTCCGGGTTTATCAAGAAACCGCAACCGGCTCCCAATCCGTTCGACAATCCCTTCACGCAGGCCATGCAGGGCTTCTTCGGCATGGCAAAGCCTGAGGAAAAGCCGCAGGCCGCACCCGACATGTTTGCCGCAAACCCTTTCATCAAGGCTTTCCAGGAAATGATGGGCGGCGGTGCGGCAGCCAAGGAGCCCGAACCGAAGCCGGTGGAGAAGGACCCGAAGGCGCCCTTTACCGAGATGTTCAACACGATGTTCGACAGCGGTATCGAGGCGCAGAAGGAATATCAGAAGAGCATTGATAGTCTCTTTGAGACCTATCGGAAGAATACCGGCGCCTGATCAGTTCGCCGGAAGCGTCGCGCTTTCGCTCCATAAACGAAAAAAACCCGGTGCCGGTCTTGGGACCGCACACCGGGCAAGCAGCAGGGCATATTGGCTCTAACCCTGCGGGGAACGGTAACGCGCGGAGGCGACCGCGCGTCCCTGTTGCGCGAAACGTCTTTCGACGTTTGAGGCGCGCAACAGAACTTTGATGCCCTCAATCGCGACGCGCATTTCTGTAGAATGTGCTCGTCCGGTTGCGCGCAGCCTGTGTCAGGTGACGGCCAGGATCCTGGAAAAAGGACGATGTCAGCGCCTCGCGCACTTCATGGCGGCAGAGCCCCATATCGAGCAACTGATGGTCATCGAGATCGTCAAGGCTGCCAATGGCCTTTCGGTTTCGCAGCAGGCGCCAAACCGATTTCAGCACGTCCGTCAGCCCCGCCTGACGGGGCGTCGCGGACAGCTTCCCGGTAAGGGTGAGATCGAGAGTGTGATCGGTCGTGCGCATGATACTGCTCCTTTTCGCAGGCACGACAGCGCCGCATGTCTTTCAGACGTGCAGGGTCGCTGTGATTAAAAATTTTGCATAATTTTTTTCTTAAACCGGTTCCCGATTTAAGAAATTATGCAAGGGCGACCCTCCCCCGCAGGGAGGTCGGCGCGGGGGCGGGTCGAAACTTGATGGTGATGTCCGGCGCCGCCAAATGCGGACCGGAGCGGCGGTTGGTGTGATTTGCAGGACCAAATTCGCAAATCCTTATTGATCAGTCCAACGAATGTTTCTAATGATATTCATCAAACAATTTTATGAGTAACCTTTTGGGGACTTGCGCCATGTCCGCACCACTCGACATCGACCAGCTTCAGACTTTTGTTGCCATCGCGGATACCGGCAGCTTCACCAAGGCGGCCGATCGCGTCTTCAAGACGCAGTCGGCCGTCTCGATGCAGATGCGCCGGCTGGAGGAAAGGATTGGTAAACAACTCTTTGCGAAGGACGGCCGCGGCAACCGGCTGACGACGGAGGGAGACCGCCTCCTGAACTTCGCGCGGCGGATGATTCGTCTTAACAACGAGGCGATCGCCTCCTTCGACGACAACCGGCTGGAAGGCACGCTGCGGATCGGCACGCCCGACGACTACGCCGACCGCTACATGCCAGAGATCATCGTCCGGTTCGCCAAGACCCATCCCAACGTCGAGCTCTTTATCGTCTGCGAGCCTTCGGTGGACCTCGCCGAAAAGATGGCCAAGGGCGATCTCGACATCGCGCTGGTCACGCACAATCCGCGTGCCCGCGCCTCGGACGTGGTCCGGACCGAACCGCTCTGCTGGGTGAGCTCGATCAACCACCCGCTGCCGGAGAACGCGCCCGTGCCGCTCGCCGTCGGCAAGCGTGACTGCCTGTGGCGGCAGGCGGCCTGCTCGGCGCTCGACGCGACAGGCAAGGAATACAACATCCTGTTCACCAGTTGGTCATCGACCGTGGTCGCGGCGGCGGTGCTCGCCGGCATGGCCGTGTCGGTACTGCCGGAATCGGCGTTGCGCACTGGCATGAAGGTGCTGACCCAGGCCGACGGTTTCCCGGCGCTGGCGCCGGTGCAGATCGGCATCATGAAGCGGCCGGGCCTGTCGCCGTCGCTGTCGAACGCCATCACCAATCACATCACCGCCTGTCTCGACAACATCACGCCGACGACAGCAACCGACGACCTCGATGGGGACATGAAGAACTTCCCGCGCTACCCGCGGTTGCGCCAGAGCCATATGCTGCCGGGTTGGTAAACCGCACGACGGGCAAGCCACACAAGGCACTAAGACAAAAAGGCCGTACTCCCTTGGGAGCGCGGCCTTTTTGTATTCCCCAATATCGATACCCGGCCAAAAAACACAGCCGTAAAAGTCTAATGCAATATGCCTTGGTCATTTAGCCGCCCCCCAACGGGTCGACCTAAACTCTATACTCCAATCCGAAGTGTCACCAAAGATGGCGAAGCTGACCATTTTTGGGTAGATCATCCTATCCCGACAGTAACCTTAACTGCCTTGCTCTGGCTCACGAATGGCGCAGGCACGAAAAAGCGGGGACCTTTCGGAACCCCAACTGCAGCCAGCAGGCCTCAACGAAAGTCATCTCCGAGGCCGCGATGCCATTGCTGGCCGGTTCCTAAGCCAGCTTCGCCTTCAAAAACTGCACCGTCCGGTCCCAGGCGAGATCGGCCGCCTTCTTGTCATAGCGGGCGGAAGACGTGTCGTTGTTGAAGGCGTGATTGACACCCTCATAGACATGGATGGTGAAATCCTTGCCGTTGTCGGCCAGGGCTTTCTTGTAGGCGTCGATACCGGCATTGATGCGATCGTCAAGGCCAGCATACTGCAGGAGCAGCGCCGCCTTGATCTTGGGCACATCCTCGGACGGTGGCTGGGCGCCGTAATAGGCGACGCCGGCTTTCAGATCCGGCGACGCGACGGCCAGCTTGTTGACCAAACCGCCGCCCCAGCAAAAGCCGATCACACCTACCTTGCCGGTCGTCGCGTCGTTGCCTCCGAGGAAGGTTACGGTCGCAACCGCATTGTCGACCGTCTGCTGGCCATCCAGAGTGCGGATCATTTCGCGCGCCTTGTCCTCATCGGCAGGCGTTCCGCCCGCC
>UCOA01000106.1 GCA_900474095.1 Hyphomicrobiales bacterium
CGATCGCCGTCGCGCGCGCCGTGCGCGAAACGGTCGACCGGCTGCGGCCCATGGATGGCGGTCGTCTCTCTGCCGTCCATATCGACATTCCCGACACGATGGTGGTGCACAAGAAGGCGAGCCGGTTTCAGATCATCCTCGACAATCTGCTCTCGAATGCCATCAACTACCACGATCCGGCAGTACAGGTGCCGGAGATCTTCGTGCAGGCCTCCAACGTCAAGGGACGCTTCGTCCTGTCCGTTGCCGATAACGGGCTCGGCATTCCGCCGGCTGACGAGCCCAAGCTTTTCCAGATGTTCAAACGGTTTCACCCGCAGCATGCCCAAGGCAGCGGCCTGGGACTCTATATCTTGCGCAAGAGTGTGGAGCACCTGGGCGGAACCGTCGCCTATCGCCGTCAGGACAAGGGGAGCATTTTCACGGTGACATTGCCGGAGGAAAACAGGAGATGAGGATGCAATCGATACTGACCGTGGATGACGACGAGAACGACCTGTTCATCTGCACTTACACCATCCGCAGGTTCGATCCCGAGATCAAGGTTCTGAAGGCGATGAACGGGCTGGAGGCCCTGGGCGTACTCAAGGACACGACGCCGGACGCCATCATCCTCGACATCAACATGCCGGTGATGAACGGCTTCGAATTCCTCGATCAATATACAAGGGAGTTCGACAGGCACGTGCCGGTCGTTGCCATGCTGACCAGTTCGCACCGCGCCGCCGACCGCGAGCGGGCTCTGCGCTACGATTTCGTCAAGAGCTATTTCGAAAAGCCGCTGACGCCGGAGAACCTGCAAGCGATGGCGATGCTTCTGGGGGATGACAAACACGGAGCGTAAAGTCTATCACCGCTGACATTTCGCGCGCCTCAGGGACGCGCGACGCTTCAAATCACCAGGATCGGCGCCCCGTTGCGGACGCGATCGTAGAGATCGATGACATCCTGGTTGATCAGGCGCACGCAGCCGGAGGACACCGCCTTGCCGATCGATTGCCATTCCGGCGATCCGTGCAGGCGATAGAGCGTGTCCTCGCCGTTCTGGAAGATGTACATCGCCCGTGCCCCGAGTGGATTGTCGAGGCCCGGCGGCATGCCGCCATTGGCGATGGAATATTGCGCCAGTTGCGGCTGGCGGGCCACCATCTCGTTCGGCGGCTTCCAACGCGGCCATTTCTGCTTCCACTGGATCACGCCCCTGCCCGACCAGGCAAAGCCCTCGCGACCAATGCCAACGCCGTAGCGCATGGCCGAGCCATTGGAGAGGATGAGATACAGGAACCGCTCGCCGGTATCGACGATGATCGTGCCCGGCGGTTCGCCGAAGGTGTTGGGCACTTCCTGGCGATAGTAGCGCGCATCGATCTGCTCATAGGGGACCGCCGGTATGTTGAAACCATCATCAACCTTTGGCCCATACATCTCGGCATAGTAGGCCGATTGCAGCGGCAGGCCACTCGGCTCCCCGCCGTAGACCGGCCCTTCCAGTTCGGCTCCATAGCGCGGATCACTGAAACCGCCTTCCAGCGCCGGATTGCGAAAATAGGGCGCGGTTTCGGCACGAAACCGGTCCGTGTTCATCGAGGATGCGCATCCGGCAAGGCCGGCCGAGGCAACGGCAAGCCCGGACATGGTGAGAAATTGCCGGCGGGAGAGAGATTTGGACAGTGGCATTGAACTCTATGTATGTCGTTGACGGGGATTGGCGAAAGCGCGGCAACACGCCACGCAAAAAATATTCTCCGGCAGTATCCACCGGTCCCCGCCACAAGTATGGCAATTGCGGCTGGATCGGGGCTTGCGCCGATCAAGGCTGTTCACGACTATGAGAGCGTGCATCGCCCGTGTCCAGAGCGCAACAGTCCGCAGGCACGGTCAAGCCAACAAGGCAGCGAAGGCGGCGGGTGTTACCGGCCGGCTGACGAAATAGCCCTGCACGTCGTGGCAGCCGCTGGCCCGCAGGAAATCGACCTGCGCCTGGGTTTCCACCCCTTCTGCAATCACCTCGATCTGCAGCTTCTGCGCCAGCGAGATGATCGCGCCGGTGATCGCCTTGTCGTCGTCATCGCCCGGAATATCCTGAACGAAGGACCGGTCGATCTTCAGCCGCCGGACGGGAAAACTCTTCAGTGCGCTGAGGCTCGAATAGCCGGTGCCGAAATCGTCGATGGCAAGATGAACGCCCAGGGCCTGAAGCTCGTGCATGGTGGCGACCGCGGCGCCGACGTCCTGCATGATCAGGCTTTCGGTCAGCTCCAACTCGAGGTACCGGGCTTCCAGCCCGCTCACCGCAAGCGCTTGTGAGACCCGCGACACCCAGTTGCTTTCCCGGAACTGGCGGGCGGATACGTTGACGCTGACGACGATCGGCGGCAGGCCGGCCTCCTGCCAGGCCTTGTTCTGCCGACAGGCCTCGTTCAGCACCCAGTCGCCGATCGGGACGATCAGGCCGGTCTCCTCCGCAAGCGGGATGATTTCCGCCGGCGAGATCAGGCCGCGCTCCGGATGCTGCCACCGCAGGAGCGACTCGGCGGCAAAAATCCTGTCGGTCTTCAGGTTCATCTGCGGCTGATAGTGCAGCAGGAATTCGCCGCGGGCGACCGCATCGCGCAGTTCCTCGTGGCGCAGCAGCCTTTCGCGGGCTTTCCTCGCCATTTCGACGTCAAACAATTGCAGATTGTTGCGACCGACTTCCTTGGCGCGGTACATCGCCGCGTCGGCATTGGCGAGCAGCTCCGTTGCCGTCTGGCCGTGATCAGGATAACAGACCACCCCCATGCTGCAGCTGACCTGCAGGCTGCGCCCCGAAAGAACGAGCGGCGCGCCGATCGCTGTGCGAATGTCCTCGAAGCGGGAGGTTACAATGCTGCTGTCCGGCGGCAGGCCGGTCAGGAGAATGATGAATTCGTCACCGCCGACGCGCACGATCATGTCCGTCTTGCGGACGCAAGCCAGCATGCGACCGGCGACGAGGCGCAGGAGTTCATCACCGGCATGGTGGCCCAGCGTGTCATTGATCAGCTTGAAATTGTCGAGATCGAGAAAGGCGAGCGCCAACCACTGACCGGCCGAGCGGGCCTCGCGCAGCGCGCTGGCGACGCGTTCGTCGAACAGCACCCGGTTCGGCAAACCGGTCAATGCGTCGTGATGGGCCATGAACTGGATGCGCTCTTCCGACTGCCGGCGCTCGATGGCGATGCCGGCAAGATGCGCCGCCATCGAAATCAGTTCGTTCTGTTCCGCCGAGGGAACGCCGACCTCGTGCGAATAGAGCGCGAAGGTTCCAAGCACCTTGCCCTGATAGGAGCGGATCGGCGTCGACCAGCAGGAGCGGTAGCCGAACGGCCGGACGAAATCTACGAAATCCTCCCAGAGGGGATCGGAAAGAATGTCGGCAACGAACACCGGCTCGCCGCGCCAGGCAGCCGTGCCGCAGGAGCCGACCTTTGGACCGATCTCAATTCCGTGAATGGCCTGGCAATACCCCTTGTCGAGACCGGGAGCCGCCCCTGTCAACAGATGCCGGCCGTCTGCCGACAGAAGCAGGATGGAACCGAGGATACCGGGCAGATGCGCCTCGATCATGAGAATCAGTTCGTTGAAGAAATCGACAAGCGGCGTACTCTTGGCGATCATCTCCAGCAGCCGGGCCTGTCCAAGCAGCAAGCGTTCCGCCTTCTTGCGATCGGTAATATCACGCGAAACGCCGACGATGCCGATGGTCGCGCCCTGCTTGTTGCGCAGCGGCACCTTGGAGGTCATCAGCCAGCGCTCTTCCTTGCTGACCGCATTCAGCTCCTCTATCCCGAACATCGGTTCGCCGGTTTCGATCACCCGGCGTTCAGCCTCGGCAAAATGACGGGCATTTTCCGGCGTGTGGATGTCAAAGTCGGTCTTGCCGACGATTTCATGCGCTTCCCGGAATCCGTTTTCCGTCACAGTCGCCTGGTTGGCGATCAGGAACCGGCCATCTAGATCCTTCGCGTAGATGTAATCGGGAATGTGGTTGACCATCGTCTCGAGCCAATAGTGCCGATCGGCGATGTCCGGTCCGGACGTGAACAGGCGCGAGACTTCCGCCGCCAGACGCTGGCCCGCCGCCATCAAGCGCTGCGTGTCGTCGTTGCTGGCGACCCGGGCTGGCCCGTCCCCTCGAGAGCGGTCTAAGTTCTTCGTCAAGCAAACCTCCGGGGAATGGATGTCTTAACCGAGCCCTCTTTGCTGGTTCCCACCCTGCTTTTTACCAGTCAGAAGTTATTCTTTGCTAAAGAAGCATTTACAAATGGGCGAATACTGCCGCTTCCTTGCTGGTTTCCATGCTTTCATCGGGTCTGTCCTCAAGCTTCCGGTATCATGTCGATCGCGCATTGGCATATCCATGCTCTGTGAAAGCAAAGGATTTGCGATGCTGAACCGACGTCTGCTTCTGTCTTCGATCGCCACGATGGGCTTTTGCGCGGTGGCGGGCACTGCCGTGGCTGCAAAGCTGAAACCGTCGCAGGATGGCTTGCGTGGCACGATCGACATCTCCGGTTTTGGCATCGCTCCCGATGCCAGCGCGGATCAAAGCAAGGCGTTCAATCGTCTTTTGCGGGATGCGGCACGAAGGGGCATGCCGGTCTTTCTGCCGGCCGGCGACTATCTGCTTTCCGGAATCACCCTGCCTGACAATCTCTGGCTGAGCGGCGTTCCCGGCCTCACCCGGCTGGTGCATGCGGGTGGCGGCGGGTTTCTGAGCGGCGAAGGGCTGGGGCGACTGACCTTGTCCGACCTCGTTCTCGACGGCGGCGGCAAGGTGCTCGGCGATGATGTCGAGGGGCTTCTCAACCTGCGCGGCATCGCCAATCTGGCGATCGAAAACTGCACCATCACCGGCTCGTCGAAACACGGCATCAATGCCGAGCATTGCAGCGGCCGGATCGACGGCAACGGCATTTCGCAAGCCGCCGCCTCAGGCATCTATGCCGTTGAAAGCGAAAAACTCGCGATCACGGCCAATACCGTGTTCGATTGCGGCAACGGCGGCATCCTCGTGCATCGATGGGAGGCGGCGGAGGACGGCACGATGGTCAGCGGCAACCGGGTGTACCGGATCGCCGCCAGGGATGGAGGCACGGGCGAAAACGGCAACGGCATCAATATTTTCCGCGCCGCAAACGTCACGGTGAGGGGCAACCATCTCTCAGACTGCGCCTTTTCCGCGATCCGCGCCAACAGCGCCACGAACGTCCAGATTTCCAACAACCAATGCCTGCGCTCCGGCGAAACGGCCATCTACTCGGAATTCGGGTTTGAGGGCGCCGTCGTCTCCGGCAACCTGATCGACGGTGCTGCCAACGGCATTCTGATCGTCAACTTCAACGAAGGCGGAAGGCTCGCGACCGTCAGCGACAACCTCGTCCGCAACCTCAATTTTGACGGTCCCTACATCCACGACGGCGCCGGTTTCGGCTTCGGCATCGCGGTGGAAGCTGACACCGCCGTCACGGGCAACGTCATCGAGAATGCGCCGAAATGGGGGCTGATGCTGGGCTGGGGGCCTTGTCTGCGCGATGTCGTCGCGACCGGCAATCTCGTGCGAAACGCAGGCGGCGGCTGTGCGGTGACGGTCGTCGAAGGCTCGGGCAGTGCGTTGATCGCAACCAATCTGTTTCAGGACGTGAGGGACGGCGCCATTCTCGGCTACCGCTGGAACGAGAGGGTCACCGGGGACCTCATGAAGGGCGGAAGCGAAGCCTTCGCCCACCTCACCCTTTCCGGCAATCGCCTCGGCTAAACATCAAAAGATTTCATGGCTGATATCAACGGTCCCGGCTTCAAGCGCTGCCGTGCCTGCCGTAGCCTGCGGGACATTTTCGGCCAAAGGGGAAACAACCATGCTGACGATCTATGGCGTCTACTGCTCGCGCGCCTCGCGCAACTACTGGATGGCGGAGGAACTGGGCCTTCCGTTCAAATCCGTGCCGGTCATCCAGGCGCGGCTGCTGGCCGACCCGCTGGCGCCCGACGCCCGGTCCAACACAAAGTCGCCCGCCTTCCTTGCCGTCAATCCGATGGGCAAGATCCCCGCGATCGAGGATGACGGACTGGTGCTGACGGAATCGCTGGCCAACAACCTCTACCTCGCCCGCAAGCATGGCGGCCCGCTGGCCGGCGCCGACGTCAAAGAGGAAGGGCAGATGCTCGCCTGGACGCTCTGGGCAGCGACCGAAGTCGAACCCCATACGGTCAAGATCGTATTGACCTATGACAATGCCCGCGAAAATACGCCGGCGGGACAGGGTACCATCGAAGCATCCGTAGAGGGGCTTGAAGGACCGTTCGCCAGGCTGGAAGCGCACCTCAAGACGCAGGATTACGTCGTCGGCAACCGCTTCACCGTCGCCGATCTCAACCTTGCGGAAGTGCTGCGTTATGCCATGAGCGAGACCTACCTCTTCGAAAAACACCCGCGGGTCAAAGCCTGGCTTGCCCGCTGCCATGCACGGCCGGCCTTCGAGAAGATGATGGCAGGACGGCGCAAGGAAGCCGAAGCGGCCTAATAGCGTGCTACTTCAATAACTCCTTAAATCGGAATCGATTTAAGGAATTATACAGCAGTTTCAAAGCGCTACAGCGTCCTTTGCGCGTCAGGTTTGACCCGCGGCGCTGTAGACAAAACCGAGACGCTGCATGCTCGCGGCGATCTCGTCGCGGACCCATTGCTTGAAGGCCGAAACCACCTTCGTTTCGCGACGCGACGGCGGGGTGACGAAATAATGCGCGAACCCCGTCTTCACCCGGACGGGATAGGGCATGACCAGTCGCCCCTCGATGATTGAATAACCGGCCAGCGTCTGCCAGGCCAGCATGACGCCCTGGCCGGCAATCGCTGCATCCAGGCAGAGCGAGGCGTCGTTGAAAACGTGGCGTGCGGTCATCTGCCTTCCGGCAAGGCCAACCTCGCGGAGCCAGGTCTCCCAACTGAACATCGAGCGGCCGTCGATGACCGCCGGAATATCGAGAATGTCCTTCGGCTCCTTCAGTTTTTCTGCAATGGCCGGCGAGCAGACCGGAAAGACCTCCTGCTCCAGCAGCAATTCGGCCCTGACGCCCGGCCAGTTGCCCGAGCCGACGCGGATGCCGACATCGACGCCGGATGTTTCGAGATTGGCGAGAGCCGTCGTCGCATCGATTCGCAGGCGGATATCGGGATGTTTCTCGGTGAAATGATCCAGCCGGTGAACCAGCCAGCGTGCCGCGAAAACCGGGGCAACCGAGATCGTCAGGATCGTCTCGTCGCGCCTGCGGGCTGAGGCAACCGCCTGATCGAGCGTCTCGAAACCGCCCGTCAGGCGCGGCAGGAAGCTCTCGCCGAAAAGCGTCGCCACAAGGCCGCGCGGGCTGCGCTCGAAAAGGATGCGACCGAGCTGTTTTTCCGTCTTGATGATCTGCTGGCTGACTGCGCCGACGGTGACGCCGAGCTCTACAGCCGCGGCCTGCAGCGAGCCAAGCCGGCCGGCGGCTTCGACGGCGCGCAATCCGTTGAGATGAACGGCATTCAGGTCCTTCATGTAGTTTTTCTATACCGCTATCGCGGCAATCTCAATTGAAAATTGTTCGGTACCGGTGGATTATCGTCCCACCGAAGAAGGATAGTGATGCCATGTTGAAGATTTTCTCCATACTCGACACGCTGCTTCCCCGCTCCGCACCGGCACATCAAGACACAGACGCGGCCTGGGTTTCCGACCCGCTGCGCCACCCGGACATCGCCCGCATGGACGCGCGCGAACTGGGCGACCTGCCCTTTCCCGGCCCTGTCGTCCGCATGACGCGCCGCCTCCCTGGAGAGACCTGCGGCGCCTGAGACTTGCCTTGCGTGTCGTTTCGTTCGAAGCTCTCGCGATATCGCGAGCGGGACCATGACCGGCAACCAGGAGACGGATTTCCAGCGGATCGTGAGGCTTGCCCGGGCGGCGGGTCTTCCGGAGGTTACGATCGGCACCTCCTACGGGACGGCCGCCCTTACCATCCGGGGCAAGAGCTTCGTGCGGATGAAGGAAGCGGGCATTCTCGTCGTGATGTGCGCGCTTGAGGAAAAGGAAATGCTGATCGAACTGGCGCCCGACCTCTATTTCGAGACCGACCACTACAAGGGCTGGCCAGCCATGCTGGTCCGCCTTGACGCGATCGAGGATCCGGATCTGACGCAAAGGCTGATCGCGGCATGGCGGCAAAAGGCGCCGAAGCGGCTTGCGGCCAGCTTCGAGACCCCCAGCATCCCGTAACTCGACAATCTTATGCGTCGATAGCTGCCAAGACCTTTTTCACCGCAGGGCGCTCGGCCATGCGCCGGCGGTGATCGAAGACTTTCGGGAACCGCGCGGGATCGACGCCATCGCCCTCCAGCCAGCTCGCAAGAGTGAACAGGTAGGGGTCGGCGATCGAATAGGTCTCACCCATCACCCAGGGACCGGCGAACATGCTGGTTTCGATCAGGTCGAAACAGTCGCTCATGTTGCTCGCAACCTTCGCCGTCATTGCCTCGATTGCCGCCGGATCATCGGCCCAGCGGCTGCCGCGGCGCTTGTGCGCGTGGGCGACATGCACGGTCGAGCAGAGGTAGGAGTTGAAGGACTGGATGCGGGCGAACTCGAATGCGTCCGACGGCACGCCGATCGGCGATCCCGGAAAGCGCTGGCCGATATAGGCGAGGATGGCGGGGGTTTCGGTCAGCACGCCGCGATCCGTCACCAGCGCCGGCACGCGACCTTTCGGGTTGACGCGCAGGTACTCGGGCGAGCGCTGCTCCTGCTTTGAGAAGTCGATGCTTTCGGCCTCATAGCGCCCACCGGATTCTTCCAGCGCGATATGCGATGCTAGCGAGCAGGTTGCAGGCGTGAAATAAAGCTTCAACATACAGTGCCTCCATTCCTTCGCCGGAGACGAGCCGGCTTTCTTCGGCGCAGTGATAACAATCGCACCGCATTTTTGCCAGCCGGTTCGGCACCGATCACGCCATTGTGGTCGCCGCACAGCCCGGCACATCTTCCAGCCGGAAATAGACCGGAATGCCGCGGTCCCTGGCGATCCGGACATCATTGTCCGCCCCCTTGGAATCGCCCGGCAGGCGCAAGACCGCCTCGCAAAGCTGCAGGAGCCGCCCGGCGACGGGATGAAAGATCTCCTCGTAGAGATCGTCCCCGACCTCGCGGCCTCCCGCGGCGTGCCAGACGGGCAACGCCACCCATTCGCCGATCATCGGCACATGCCCCGCCTGGAACAGCGCATGCGACGGCGCTTCCAGGCGCTCGAGATTTGCCGCCATTTTCTTCGGGTCGTCGCCGGTTCCGGACCGATAGGGGCCGGCAATCAAAATCAACATGGTTTTCTCCCTATATTGCACGAATTATCCAGATAATTCTGGATATATCGTCATAGATCATGCAATATCGTGCAGAGTCAAGAATGATTGGAAAGTGAAATGCTGACTTCGCAGCGGCGGGCGTTGATTTCCGCACGTCTTACCAGGGATGGACAAATCGTTGCCGGCGAACTGGCGAACGAATTGGACCTGTCGGAAGACACGATCAGGCGCGATCTGCGCGACATGGCGGCGGCAGGCCTGCTGAAGCGGGTGCATGGCGGCGCGCTGCCGATTACGCCGCCGCTTCCCGACCTGGAGGCCCGGCAGACGATATCAAGCGATGTCAAGAAACGACTGGGACGCAGGGCGGCGGAGCTGGTCCGCGCCGGGCAATTGGTGTTCATCGACGGCGGCACCACCAATGCCGAGCTTGTCCGCGCCCTGCCCCGCGACATGAAGCTGACGATCGTCTCCCACAGCCCGGCAATCGCTGCTCTTCTGGAAAAACACCGAGCGGACGTGATCCTGATCGGCGGCAGCCTCTATAAGCACTCGATGGTGGCGACCGGTGCTGCGGCGCTCGCAGCAATCGGCATGCTTCGTCCCGACATCTTCTTCCTCGGAGCAACCGCGATCCATCCCGCCCACGGATTGTCGACCGGCGACTATGAGGAAGCGGCCATCAAGCGCGCCATTGCGGCACAGTCGACGGAGACCATTGCGCTGCTGACGGAGGAGAAATTCGGTGCCGTCTCGCCGCACAGAATACTGCAAGTCGATGCGGTCGCAGGGCTGGTTCTTCCTTCGGGGATGGAACCTGACCTTGCTGCGCCTTATCGCGTCAAAGGTTTGCGGATAATCGAGGCTTGACGGTCAGGCTGCCCGCGGCGTAATGCGATCAAGCTCGCTGCCCCGTTCCCGTCGCGTCTCCATCAGATCCGGAGGAAAAAACCCTCGGAGAGTCCAAAATAGCGGGCAAGACGCAGATCTGTATCTGCTGTAACTATCCGCTTTCCGAGAACAATTTCATTGATGCGGCGCGGCGGGACGTGAATGGCGCGGGCGAGCCCGTTCTGGCTCACAAGCTTACAATGAGCCGAAAGCCCCGGTCACCCGGACATCGCCGACATGGAGGCCGTTCCAGTTTCTCATGGAGTGGTTGGCCTGGGCCATCAGGCTGAGGTGCAGTTCGGGCTCGTCGCGGAAGAAGTGGGCGAGTGTTGCGGCGACCATAGCTTCGGCGGCGCGGGTGGCACCGTCCTCGCATTTGAGCGCAATCGCAATGCCTTTCTCCGGGATGGCAGCGCAAAACACGCCTTCGGCACCGGTCTTGGCGAAGATGCGGCCGGGTGCCGTCTGCATCAGGCGGGTGCAGGCGCGCCTCGTACCGGCGACGTAGAAGGGTTCGGCCATGCACGCTTCAATCAGCCGCTTCGACGCCCTGGCGCGCACCGGTTCCAGTCCGTGGCCTGTCGCCATTCTGGCAAAGCCGTGCGCCAGGCCCCTGAGCGGCACGGCATAGGTGGGGATCGAGCAACCGTCGATGCCGCAATTGTCATGCGCCAGCGCTGCCCCGGTCAGGCTTTCCATCACGCCGCGAATTTCGCGCTGCAGCGGATGATCGTAGGTGACGTAACCGGCCGTCTCCTCGCCGCTGTGGCAACAGGCGCAGACGAAGCCGGCATGTTTGCCCGAGCAATTATTGTGGAGTTGAGACGGATATTTGAGCGACCGCGCCTGATCGATGAGCGTGTCCTGACTGAACGACCAGTGCTCGCCGCATTCGAGCGCCGAGACGTCCTTGCCGGCGGCCGCCAGCATCGCCGCGGCCACGGCAACGTGTTCGCGCTCGCCGCTATGCGACGAGCAGGCGAGCGCCAGCTCCTTGTTACCGAACCCGTAGGCTTCGGCGGCACCCGTCTCCATCAGCGGCAGGGCCTGCATCGCCTTGCAGGCCGAACGAGGGAAGACCGCCGCATCGGTGTCGCCCAAGGAAAAGATGGTCTTGCCGGCCCCATCGACGGCAATCACCACGCCGCGATGACGGCTCTCCACCAAATTGCCGCGGGTAACTTCCACAAGTACCGGGTTCGACATGCTCATGCCCTCAAAAATCCAACTTCTGCCCGTGTCTTTAGACCAAGATCGCGCGACACAAAACCCGGACCCGCCCATGAAATTTCTTCGCAGACTGCTTCTCGCCATTCTGTTCGTCTATATGCTGCCGGCACTCGCTTCAGCGGGGTGGTGGTACGTCAAGGAAAGACCGGAAAACTGGCGGGAAGCGGACTGGTCGTCGGCCAATATCCTGCCCAAGCCAAAGGATGAGCAACAGGCCGCAATCTACGTTTTCTCCGCCACCACCGGCGGCATGAAGGGCGCGGTCGCCAGCCATTCCTGGATCGTCACCAAGGAACGGGGAGCGACCGCCTATAATCGCTATGACAAGGTTGGCTGGGGTTCCCCCATTCGCCGCAATGGCTACCCGGCGGATGCCAGATGGTATTCCAACACGCCGCACCTGGTCGTCAGCATAAAGGGAGAGGAAGCGACGCGGCTGATCCCGAAAATCGAGAAAGCCATCCAGTCCTACCCTTATTCCAAACCCGGCGGCTACCGCATCTGGCCGGGACCGAACTCCAACACATTCGTCGCCCACGTGTTGCGTTCCGTGCCGGAACTGGGCGCCGTCTTGCCGCCTGATGCCGTCGGACGCAACTATCTGCCGGAAGGCAGGCTGTTTGCGATCGACGCCGACGGGCTCGACATGCATGCGACGCTTTACGGCCTGCTCGGGATTTCCGTTGGTGCACGCAGCGGTCTGGAGGTGCATGTCATGGGACTGGTAGCGGGTTTTGATGTGCTGCGTCCCGCGGTGAAGATACCGGCGCTGGGACGGTTCGGAATGTGAGGGCTGGCACCTCTGGAATGCAGGCAAACAAAAAGGGCCGCCCAAGGCGGCCCTCCATGAGTCTTGGCCAGGTAACAGGCCCGGACCGCATCAAGGTGCGACCCGCAGGAAGGCTGGGTCAGAACGAGGGCTGCCTCGTTTCCGCCACCACAATTCCCATGTCCGTTACGAGGTTCGAAAGCTCATTAGACACTGGATCACCTTCCTTTCTTTACGTTGAAGATATCTCGAAGGTAGTCTGATTCTTGTCGATTGCAAGTGTGGCGGCCTTAGACTTTAGAATGTCATGACGATCTTGCCGATGTGATCGCCAGCTTCCATCAGGCGATGCGCCTCGGCAACGTTCGAGAAGGGCACCACGGCATGCATGACCGGGGCGACGTCGCCCTCGTCCAACAACGGCCAGACATTGTCCATGAGGTCGTCGCGGATCGCTTCCTTCTCCACCGCCGTGCGGGGCCGCATGGCCGAGCCCATGACGTGCAACCGCTTGGCGAGGATCGGCGCGATATTGGCCTTTTCCACCGAAGCTCCGCCGAGGAAGGCGATGATCGACAGGCGGCCGTCCTTGGCGAGCGAGGCGATGTTGCGGTCGAAATAGGGGGCGCCGACCATGTCGAGGATGACATCGACGCCGCGGCCGCCGGTCTCCCCGAGGATGACCGCCTTGAAATCCTCTTCGCGGTAGTTGATCGCCCGCCGGGCGCCGAGCGAAACGCAGGCGTCGCACTTGTCCTTGCTGCCGGCGGTGACGAAAACCTCGGTGCCGAAGGCGCGGGCAAGCTGGATGGCCGTGGTGCCGATACCGCTCGAGCCACCATGGATGAGGATCTTTTCGCCTTCCACCAGATCGGCCATCTGGAAAACATTTGCCCAGACGGTGAAGAAGGTTTCCGGCAAGGCTGCCGCGCGCGCGGCCTCATAGCCCCTCGGCCATGGCAGGGCCTGCGTCGCCGGCAGGGCGCAGAACTCCGCATAACCGCCGCCATTGGCAAGGCCGCAGACCTTGTCTCCGATGGTGAAACCCTCGGCCCCCTCGCCCAAGGCCACGACTTCGCCGGCGACCTCAAGCCCGAGGATCGGGCTGGCACCCGGCGGCGGCGGATAGTGGCCCTGCCGCTGCAGCACGTCCGGTCGATTGACGCCGGCAGCCTCGACCCGGATCAGGATATCGCCGGGCTTGATCTCAGGCAGCGGACCGCGCGCCAGCACCATCTTTTCCGGCCCGCCGGGAGACGGAAGATCGACATAGGTCATTTCGCTCGGCAGGGTCACGGTCTTCTCCTCGCATTCTTCATGGCGATTTAACTAGCGCGGGAACGCAGAACGGCAAAGCCGCATTCTAAGCGTCTTGTGATCGCGTCTCGCGCCGCAGAAATGCGACGATTAGGGCCGCGACCTTTGCCGGCTCTTCCCAATGCGGGTTATGACCGTGACCTTCGAGAACGATGCTTTCAGCGTTTTCGAAAGCATCCGCCAGCGCCCGCCTGTGGCCGGCATCGAACAGCGCATCATCGCTACCGCCGATACAGAGTGCCGGACATGCTACCTGCCGCGCTATGTGGGTGAGGTCGGTGTCCGCAAACCCACGCAAAATACCGTGCCATATGTAAGCCGGAATCGCCGCCGCCTCGGAGCGCATCCGCGTCAGAAATACGGCAGCGACTGCTCGCCGGCAGGCATGCCAATCGTCAAAGAAGGAATCGGCCGGATCGATCGGATCGGTCAGCGTTTCGATCTCGCGCGATATGCTGCTGTCAGGCGGAAATTGCGGCCGCAGCGTGCCGGAAATCGTCACCAGGCTTGTCAGCTCATTTTGAAACCGCGCGGCAAGATCAATCCCGATCATCGCCCCCATCGAATGGCCGACGATGGCAAAACTCTCAAACCCAAGCGCCTGCACCAAGGCACGGACATCCGTGGCAAAATCTGAGACACGCAACCCTTCGCTCGGTGCTGAACCGCCATGCCCCGGCATATCCGGAATGACCAGCCGATATCCGCCGAGCCGGGGGATCATCAGGGAAAAGCTGCGGCTCGAATCGGTATAGCCGTGGAGCAGCAGCAGCGCCGGTCCCGGACCGCCGCTGTCGACGTAGGCCAGCCGCCGGCCATCGGGCAAATGCATGACGTGCTTGCGTCCAGCCCAGCCTTCCAGATCGACGGCCGTCACGGAAGAAGCTTCGCCCTGACGGCGGCGAGAGCCGGCTGACCGTCAAAGGTCGTGACGCCGTCGAGCCAGGCGTCAAGCCGCTCGGCTTCGCCGGCAATTGCCTTCAGCCCGGCCTCTTCCGGCGGCAGACCGTCAGTCATCAGATAACCCATGCCCCTGTTTTCGAACGCTATGTCGAAAGAAAGGTTCTCGAGCAGCTTTGCCACATTGGGGCATTCGTGCAGGTAGCCCTTACGCACCTGCGTCGAGACAGTCGCTGCGCCGAAATCCGGGCCGTAGAATTTGTCGCCGCCGGTCAGATATTTCATATCGATCACGGTGTTCATCGGATGCGGCGCCCAGCCCTGAAAGACGATGAAGGCCTTGTCCTTGATGTGGCGGTTGACCTCGGCGAGCATGCCCTGCTCGCTCGATTCCACCACTTCCCAATCGGAAAGACCCAAGGCCGGATCCTTGATGGCATCCAACATCAGCTGGTTCGAACCCGGTTCGATGCCATAGAGCTTCTTTTCGAACTGATCGGGAAACTTCTGCAGGTCGGCGAAATCCTTGACGCCCGCATCCCAGACATAGGTCGGAACGGCGAAGGTGTATTTCCCGCCGGTGAGGTTGGTCCGGACATCCTCGACCGAACCGTCCTCCTTGTATGGTTTGTAATAGGCGATCATCGCCGGGTCCCAATAACCGAGGAATACGTCGAGATCCTTGTTCTTCAGGCTGAGGTAAATCACGTCGATGCCGAGCAGCGTGCTTTGCGGCTCGTATCCCAGAGCCTTCAGGAGTGTCATGCCGACGCCGGTCGTAAAGGCGAGATCATTCCAACCGGGCTCTGCCATGCGCACGACCTTGCAGCTTTCGGGATCGGCGGCCAGCACCGGCGTGGCCGCGGCCAGGAGCATGAATGTCAGACCTGTTCTCAGATGTTGCGGCACATCGCGACTCCTTTTGACCATTTGGTTAGTTAACTGACCCATAGGTCAATATTTGATCTTTTCGGTAAATTTGTCAATGTGGGAATCGAAGGAGACCCCGAAATGAAATTGACGAAGATCAGCGAGATCAGACGCAAGGAGTTGCGGCAGGCAGCCTTCGAGGTACTGCAGCAAGAGGGCATGGCCGGGGCGACACTGGAGAAAGTGGCGACCCATGCCGGCGCCTCCAAGGGCATTGTGCTGCACTACTTCCGCAACAAGCAGGACCTGTTCGAACAGGCGATGCGCGAGGCAAATGCGTCGCTCAGAGATGCAGTCAACGCGCGCCTCAACCGGGCAAGGACGCCGCATGAACGCCTGGAGGCGATCATAGAGGGCAATTTCGAGGAGCGCTTCTTTCGCCCCTCAGTCTGCCATGCGTGGTTGTCGCTCTGCGCCGAGGTGCCACGCGAACCGCAACTCGCCCGGATACAGAAGGTTATCCATGCGCGCATGCGCTCAAACCTGATGTCGGCCCTCGTCCATCTCCTGCCGAGAAACGAGTGCAATGCGGTGGCGCTTGCAATTACGGCGCTGATCGACGGGCTTTGGTTGCGGCTGGGCCTGCAATCGGAAGGCCTGACGCGGGAGATGGCACTTGCACAAATGAAGGATTATCTGACCCACCGTATTCCGCGCACCGGCGATTGAACACGATATCAAGGCGGCAATGGGGTGCTGCATGATGGCAAAATTACGCCAGGCAAGGCCTTGCAAAAATTAAGTTTCTTTAATTTGAACGATGCAGAAGCCGGGTCTAGCTTCATCCTCGAAACCGGGAGACGCCGGCGGCCCCTCCCAGCCGCGACGCGACGAACTCCGGACGGTTTCATGACGATCGGTCCAGACACAGGGACCTCTACAAGGACGACGCCAATGCGTGCTCTTCTGACCTCATTGACCCTCATCTCCGCAATCTCCCTTTCGTCAGCCGCTTTCGCGGCCAGCACCACGACCGGCACCATCCGCGCCCTCGACACCAAGGCGATGACGCTGACGCTGAAGAACGGCACCCGCTACATGCTGCCGGCCAACTTCAGGAACCCGGGCCTCAAGGTCGGCGAAAAGGTTACGATCGCCTATCAGATGATCGGCAAGAAGCATCAGGTAACGGCCGTCACGCCGTTAACGCGGTGACGCGGTGACGCGGATCGTCGCATGATGTTTCCTGATCGCGGCTACTGCATAATTCCTTAAATCTGACGCGCGGCGCTGTAGACGCTTTGGGCTCATGCAAAAACGGGCCGGCATCCATGATGGGTTCCGGCCCGTTTTTCTTTTTCAGCTATCATCGCCGGCAATCAGGGCGCCACGCCACCAAACGTGTCGAAGACCAGGCCTGCGTCATTTTCCTTGGCGCGGCTCTTGATTTCGGCGATGCGGGCGCTGGCGGCCTGGGCATCGGAAAAGACGAAACCTTCCGGCAGGATCAGGACGGCGATCGAGCAGCGCATCAGGGGGAAGATCGTCGTTTCGCCGCCGCGGCCGTGGCCGGTCATGTAGCCCGCCTGCTGGTGGTCCTGCGAATAGAGCTGGCGGACGTCGCTGCGGAATTCGGAAAGGGCCCGCGTCAGCACAGCGCCCACCTCCTCCTGCGTCCAGCCGCGGACGCCGATGAAGAAATCGTCGCCGCCGACATGGCCCAAAAACTTTTCCTCGCCGATGAAATGCCGCCGCATCAGGGCTGCAAACAGCGAGATGGCGAGGTCACCTTTCTGGAAACCGTAGTGATCGTTGAAAGGCTTGAAGCTGTCGAAGTCACAATAGCAGAAATAACGGGCGTCATCGCCATCGAGCACTGCGTCCTGCACGTAATCGCGGATCGCACGGTTGCCCGGAAGCCCGGTGAGCGGGTTCTGTTCCTGCGCCGTCTTCAGCTGTTTTGCGCTGATGATCTTCAGAAGCGAGGAGGCGGACAGCACGCCGGCATAGCGCATGTTCTCCGTCAGGATGACGCAGTCGCTGCCGTCCATGCCGGCAAAGATCTTCAGCATCTCCTCGGCCGGCGTCTCCAGATCGGCGATCGGCGCCGGGCTGACGAAATGCGAGATGTGGCGCTGGTACATGTGGTTCTTCAGGAGATCCCGGCCGAAGGGATGATAGATCATCTCCTTGACGTGATATTCGTGCAGTAGGCCGCGCGGCTCGCCATTGGCGTTGAGCACAGGAAAGAAGCTGCGCTGCGGCGAGCGGCGGAACAGTTCGAACACCGAATCCAGGTCGTCGTTCTCGCGCAGCGCCGGAACCTGCTCGATCTGCTTGCGGATCAGGATGCTGTCGAGCGAGGTCGACTGGCGGCGGGCGCCGCCGCTCTGCTCCAGATGCGGATAGGTCGGCTGCAGATCGGCGAAATGCACCGTCGGGCGGGCGACGAAATAGCCCTGGACGAGATCGCAGCCAAGATCACGGCAGGTGGCGAATTCAGCTTCCGTCTCGACGCCCTCGGCAATCACGCGGGTGCCGAGCACATGGGCACTGTTGACAGTGTGGCGGACGATGTGGCGCTTGCGCGGGCTGGCTTCGATGCCGGAGATGAAATGCCGGTCGATCTTCACGTAGTCCACCGGCTGGTCGCAGAGGAGTTTCAACCCGTTGAACCCGACGCCGAAATCGTCGATCGCCAACTTGAAGCCGGCAAGCCGCAGGCGTTTCATCAGCCCTGAAAAATCCGGCATCTTGCCGCTGTCGAAGCGCTCGGAAAGCTCGAAACAGATCGACGAGGGCGGGATGTTGGCGCGTTTCAGGTGGCTGCCGAGCCGCTCGACGAGATCGCCCTCCGCCCCGACCAAGCGGCTGTCGAAGTTGACGAACAAGGTCCGCGAGGCGAAATCCGGCAGGCTGGCGAAGCCGGCGAAGGCCCGGGTGTTGATCATGTGCTCCAGCGCCATGAGTTGCCCCGCCGCCTCCGCCTTGTCGAGCAGTTCGAGCGGCGACTTGAAGCCCAGCCGTTCGTAGCCGCGCATCAGGGTTTCGTAGCCGAAGACGGCGCCCGTGGCGATTTCGGCGATCGGCTGGAAGGCGTTTTCGATCGCGAGCTTGGCCAGGTTGACGATCTGGTCGTCGCCGAAGCGGCGCAGGGACAGCATTTCAGCGGCAGACATGCGCAAACTCCGGAAGCGGTCATGGTCGCGCGAACCATCGCGTCCGATGCTTAAATTTTCCGTTTCCCCAATGTGACAGTTTTGTGAAAGTTCAATGAATGGCGTGAGTTAACCGCAAGACTCAACCGCCTTTTCCAAATGGCAACACCACCGTCATCCCTTGGCGAGAACGCCGAAGGCGATGAGTGCAAGGCCCTGCATGACGAGATCGACCGCGAGGAACAGGCCGAGGATCCAGAGGCTGTTGACCGGCCAGCCGGCGGCGATGACGAGGCCCGCAAGTGCTGTGACTACACCACCAAGGGCAATCCATCCCCACCCCTTGAGCGGTCGCAGATTGAAGGCCGACCAGATCCGGAAGGCGCCGGCGACGATTAGCGCTACCGCCATGAGGAAGGTAAGGATTGCTGAGGCCAGAAGCGGATTGAGAAAGGCGAAAGCGCCGGCGACGGTGTAACAGGCGCCGCTCAGGCTCCAGTAGAGAACGCGCTCCCAGCCCTTGACACGGAAAGCCTGGGCGAGATGCAGCAAACCGCCGACCAGCATCACGATCCCGACGGAGTAGACGGAGGCGACGGTGGCGCCGAGGACATTGCCGAAGGCGATGCCGCCGCCCATGATCATCAGCACGCCGAGTGCGACGAACCATCCCCATTTCTCGCTGGCAACCGATTTCCCCGTCGGGTCGAATGCCTGAGCCATGACGCAACCTCCAATTACTGACGGATGATCGTTCAAGCATGAATAGAGCAACATTCTACGCTGAAATCAAAAGGAAAGATCTGGCATATTTTTATTGATTGACGGATCAATCAAAAATACACTGCCGTCATCGGAGGGATAGAAGATGCCGAAAATCGGGATGGAGCCGGTGCGCCGCAAGGCGCTCGTGAATGCCGCACTTCGCGTGATCGGCGATCAGGGCACGCTATCGGTCACCATGTCCGACATTGCCCGCAACGCCGGGGTTTCGGCAGCGCTGGCGCATCACTATTTCGGCAGCAAGGAACAGCTGCTGGTCGAGACGATCCGCTCTCTTCTGAAGCAGTTGCGCGACGATACGGTGACGGCGCTATGGGCCGCGAAGACCGCTCGCGAAAAGCTGTCCGCCCTGGTGCGCGTTTCCTTCCAGGCCGACCAGTTCGCGCCGGAAACGATCGCCGCCTGGCTCGCCTTCTATTCCGAAGCCCAGTGCTCGGAGGAAACCCGCCGCTTCCTCGTTATCTATGCCCGCCGGCTGCGCTCAAATCTCGTCGCCAACCTGAAGGCGCTGTGTGACGCGGATGATGCGGTGCGCGTCGCCGAGGGCACCGCTGCGATGATCGACGGGCTCTATATTCGCCGGGCGCTCGGTTCCTCGCCCGTGACGGCGGAAGCCTCGATCGCGCTGACCGATGACTACATCACGCTCAATCTGACCGCTCTTTCCGCACAGGGACATGCCGCATGACCAAGGGCCGGCCGAATATCCTGATCATCATGGTCGACCAGCTCAACGGAAAGTTCTTTCCCGACGGCCCGGCGGCGTTTTTGGTAGCCCCGCATATGAAGGCGCTCGCCAGGCGTTCGGCCCGTTTTCGCAACAACTACACCTCCTCGCCGCTCTGCGCCCCTGCCCGCGCCTCGTTCATGGCCGGGCAATTGCCGAGCCGCACGCAGGTCTACGACAATGCGGCCGAATACATCTCGTCGATCCCAACCTATGCGCACCACCTGCGCCGCGCCGGCTATTACACGGCACTGTCCGGCAAGATGCATTTCGTCGGCCCGGACCAGTTGCATGGCTTCGAGGAACGGCTGACGACCGACATTTACCCGGCCGATTTCGGCTGGACGCCGGACTACCGCAAGCCGGGCGAGCGGATCGACTGGTGGTATCACAATCTTGGCTCCGTCACCGGCGCCGGTGTCGCCGAAATTACCAACCAGATGGAATATGACGACGAGGTCGCCTTCCTCGCCAACCAGAAGCTCTACCAGCTCGCGCGCGAGCAGGACGACGCGGAACGCCGCCCGTGGGCGGTGACCGTCTCCTTCACCCATCCGCACGATCCCTATGTCGCCCGCCGCAAATTCTGGGACCTCTACACCGATTGCGACCAGCTTCTGCCCGAGGTCGGCGAGATCGCCATTTCCGAACAGGACCCGCATTCGCAGCGCCTCATTCATGCCTGCGACTACTCGAATTTTGCCGTGACCGAGGAAAATGTCCGGCGCTCGCGTCAGGCCTATTTTGCCAATATCTCCTATCTCGACGAGAAGGTCGGCGAACTGATCGACACGCTGACGCGCACCCGCATGCTCGACGATACGCTGATCCTGTTCTGCTCAGACCACGGCGACATGCTCGGCGAGCGCGGGTTGTGGTTCAAGATGAACTTCTTCGAGGGTTCGGCCCGCGTGCCGCTGATGATTGCCGGTCCCGGCATTACCCCGGGCCTGCATCTGGCACCGACGTCCAACCTCGATGTCACGCCGACCCTGTGCGACCTCGCCGGCATTTCCATGGATGAGATCATGCCCTGGACGGACGGCGAGAGCCTCGTTCCGGTCATTAACGGCGCCGAGCGCATCACGCCGGTGCTGATGGAATATGCCGCCGAAGGATCCTATGCGCCGCTCGTTTCGATCCGCGAGGGAAAATGGAAATACGTCCACTGCACGCTCGATCCGGACCAGCTTTTCGATCTCGAAAACGATCCGCTGGAGCTCACCAATCTTGCCAGGGATCCGGCCGATCCGGTGATCAAGGCGACGCTCGAGGCCTTCCGGCAGATGCGCGAGGCGCGCTGGGACATGGAAGCCTTTGACGCTGCCGTCCGCGAAAGCCAGGCACGGCGCTGGGTAGTCTATGAGGCACTGAGGAATGGTGCCTATTATCCGTGGGATCACCAGCCGCTGCAGAAGGCCTCCGAACGCTACATGCGCAACCATATGAATCTCGATAATCTCGAAGAATCCAAACGCTTTCCGCGAGGGGAATAAGATGAAAGCCCAACCACCAGCCTCCCATTTCATCGACGGCGAATATGTCGAGGATATCGACGGCACCGCCTTCGACAGCATCTATCCGGCGACCGGCGAAGTCATCGCCCGCCTGCATGCGGCAACCCCTGCCATCGTTGAAAAGGCGGTTGCGGCGGCCAAGCGCGCCCAGCCTGAATGGGCGGGATTAAGCCCAACGGCGCGCGGCCGCATCCTCAAGCGCGCTGCCGAGATCATGCGCGAGCGCAACCGCGAGCTCTCTGAACTCGAGACGCTCGACACCGGCAAGCCGATCCAGGAGACCATCGTCGCCGACCCGACCTCGGGTGCCGACGCGCTCGAATTCTTCGGCGGCGTCGCAGCGGCCGCGCTGAACGGCGACTATATCCCGCTTGGCCAGGATTTCGCCTTTACCAAGCGCGTGCCACTCGGCGTCTGCGTCGGCATCGGCGCCTGGAACTATCCGCAGCAGATCGCCTGCTGGAAGGGCGCACCTGCCCTTGTCGCCGGCAATGCCATGGTGTTCAAGCCGTCGGAAAACACGCCGCTCGGCGCACTGAAGATCGCCGAGATCCTGCATGAGGCCGGCCTGCCCAAGGGCCTTTACAACGTCATCCAGGGTGACCGAACCACAGGACCGCTGCTCGTCAACCACAAGGACGTTGCCAAGGTGTCGCTCACCGGCTCGGTCGAGACCGGCCGCAAGGTGGCGGGGGCCGCCGCCTCCAGCCTCAAGCACGTGACGATGGAACTCGGCGGCAAGTCGCCGTTGATCATTTTCGACGACGCCGACCTCGAAAGCGCCATCGGCGGCGCCATGCTCGGCAATTTCTATTCGACCGGCCAGGTCTGCTCGAACGGCACCCGCGTCTTCGTGCAGAAGGGCATCAAGGACAAGTTCCTGTCGCGCCTCAAGGAGCGCACCGAAAAGATCGTCATCGGCGATCCGATGGACGAAGTAACGCAGCTCGGCCCGATGGTGTCGCGCGCCCAGCTCGACAAGGTCTTTTCCTATATCGAGAAGGGCAAGGCCGAGGGTGCGACGCTGGTGACCGGCGGCGGTATTCCCAACAATGTGTCGGCCGAAGGCACTTACATCCAGCCGACGGTCTTTGCCGACGTCACCGACGAGATGACCATCTGCCGTGAGGAAATCTTCGGGCCGGTCATGTGCGTGCTCGATTTCGACCATGAGGACGAGGTTGTTGCGCGGGCGAACGGCACCGAGTTCGGCCTTTCGGCCGGCGTGTTCACGAGCGACCTCACCCGCGCGCACCGCGTCGTCGATCAACTGGAAGCCGGAACGTTGTGGATCAACACCTACAATCTGGCCCCGGTCGAGGTGCCGTTCGGCGGCTCGAAGCAGTCCGGCTTCGGGCGGGAGAACTCGCTGGCGGCGCTCAACCATTACACAGAGTTGAAGAGCGTCTATGTGGCGATGGGGAAGGTCGAGGCGCCGTATTGATCAGCTTGCTTGGCTGATCTCCCCTCAGGGGGGAGATCATCGCTGAAACGACCGCCAGACAGGAAAGAGACAAAGGCATGCAGGCAGACTTCATCATCATCGGTTCGGGCTCCGCCGGCTCGGCCCTCGCCTACCGCCTCTCCGAGGATGGGAAGAACACCGTCATGGTGCTGGAATATGGCGGCTCGGATTTCGGCCCGTTCATCCAGATGCCGGCAGCCCTTGCCTGGCCGATGAGCATGAAGCGCTATAACTGGGGCTATCTCTCGGAACCTGAGCCAAACCTCAACAACCGGCGTATTACCGCGCCGCGCGGCAAGGTGATCGGCGGCTCGTCCTCGATCAACGGGCTCGTCTATGTGCGCGGCCATGCCGAAGACTACAACCGCTGGGAAGAGCTTGGCGCGCAGGGCTGGTCCTATGCCGACGTCTTGCCCTATTTCAAGCGGCTGGAGCATTCGCAGGGCGGCGAGGCTGGTTGGCGCGGCACGGACGGTCCGCTGCATGTCAAGCGTGGACCGCTGAAGAACCCGCTGTTTCACGCTTTCGTCGAGGCGGGAAAGCAGGCCGGTTTCGAACTGACGGACGACTATAACGGTTCCAAGCAGGAAGGCTTCGGCCATATGGAGCAGACCGTCTGGCAGGGACGTCGCTGGTCGGCCGCCAGTGCCTATCTGAAGCCGGCGTTGAAGCGGCAGAAAGTTTCGCTCGTCCGCTGTTTCGCCCGCAAGATCGTCATCGAAAACGGCCGCGCCGTCGGCGTCGAGATTGATCGGGGCGGCAAGATCGAGGTGGTGAAGGCCAACCGCGAGGTGATCGTCTCGGCCTCCTCCTTCAACTCGCCGAAACTGCTGATGCTCTCCGGTATCGGTCCCGCCCAGCATCTGCAGGACATGGGCATCGAGGTAAAGGTCGATCGGCCGGGTGTCGGCGCCAACCTCCAGGACCACATGGAGTTCTATTTCCAACAGATCTCGACCAAGCCGGTCTCGCTCTATTCCTGGCTGCCCTGGTTCTGGCAGGGGGTCGCGGGCGCGCAGTGGCTGTTCCTCAAGCAGGGTCTCGGCATTTCCAACCAGTTCGAGGCCTGCGCGTTCCTGCGCTCGGCGCCGGGCGTCAAGCAGCCCGACATGCAGTTTCACTTCCTGCCGGTGGCGATCAGCTACGACGGCAAGGCGGCAGCCAACACGCACGGCTTCCAGGCGCATGTCGGCTACAACCTGTCGAAGTCGCGCGGCAACGTCACGCTGCGCTCGGCCGAGCCGATGGCCGATCCGGTCATCCGCTTCAACTATATGAGCCATCCGGAAGACTGGGAGAAGTTCCGCCACTGCGTCCGCCTCACCCGCGAGATCTTCGGCCAGAAGGCTTTCGACCACTATCGCGGGCCGGAGATCCAGCCGGGCGAAGCGATCCAGAGCGACGAGCAGATCGACGCGTTCCTGCGTGAACATCTGGAGAGCGCCTACCATCCCTGCGGCACCTGCAAGATGGGCTCGCGCAACGATCCGATGGCCGTCGTCGACCCGGAAACCCGCGTCATCGGGGTCGACGGTCTGCGCGTCGCGGACTCATCGATCTTCCCGCACGTGACCTACGGCAACCTCAACGCGCCCTCGATCATGACCGGCGAGAAAGCTGCCGACCACATTCTCGGCAACGGCATGCTGGCGCGCAGCAACCAGGAGCCCTGGATCAACCCGCGCTGGGCCGTGAGCGACCGGTAGCGGCGGCTCAGTAGTAGTAGCGCGGGAACAAAGGACATCCAGCCGAAGACAAAATGGAAAGGCCGGACGACGAGCGCCCGGCCGAACAGTGTTATCCGCTTAGTGATCAGGCGAAGAAGAAGTCGTTGCGGCTGAGGTCGGCAAGCTCGACGCCCTTCAGGACGATCGAGCCGTTGCCGTAGTCGATTGTCACACCAAGCGAGGTTTCCGTCGCATTTGCCTTCACATCCGCGAAGGACGACAGAACGCTGTTTTCGAGGACGAGAACATCGGTGACGGCCGTACCGGCATCGAAATCGGTGATGACGGTGCGGCCGATCGAGGCGCCGAACAGGAAGGTATCCTTGCCGGTGCCGCCGGTCAGCGTGTCGTTGCCGAGGCTCGCCGTCAGGCGGTCATTGTCGGCACCGCCGCTCAGCACGTCGTTACCCGCTTCGCCGTAAAGCTTGTCGTTGCCGGCCTCGCCATAGATCTTGTCGTTGCCGAGACCGCCCTTGATGGTGTCGTTACCCGTGCCACCCTTGACGATGTCGTTGCCGTTCTGGCCGAAGAGGGTGTCGGCTCCGCCGCCGCCGACGAGCGTATCGTTGCCATCGGCGCCCTTGAGCCTGTCATTGTGGTCGTAGCCGCGGAAAACATCATTGCCGGAGCTTCCCTCGAAAACCAGCGAGTCCGTCTTGAGGTAGTCGAGCAGCAGCGTGGTCGTCGAGCCGGTCAACTCGCCGCGAATGCCTTCGGCCAGACTGCTGTCATCGATATCGAGGCCGCTGATCGACAGTTCGGTCGTCTGTGTGAACGTGCGTGTCGTCGTGTCGAGCGTGACGCCGGAACCGAAGGTCACGGCATCGAGGCTACCGGTGACGGTATGCGTCGTCATGCTGTAGCTCCATGCCGTGTCGTCAGCGTCGAACACGACGCCGTAGCCCGACGCGTCGGTGGCAGCGTATTCCTCGCCGGAGATCCCGTTGGCGGCGCTGAACTGGCCGCGTCCGGATGCCACGAAATCATTCGCGAAACCGGTGAGATAGGTGAGAAGATTGATGCCGGTGCCGTCGGCATTCACGTCGGTTGCTGTGATGGTGATCGTCATTGGAAGTACCTCGGAAATATGAACGACCGAGGCCTATTTTAAGATGACTTATTTTGTCAAGTTAATACGAATAAAACTGGATAATTATTGTCATATTTTTAAAAATTGCCGGCAAAACCGCAAATGAGCGATTACAGAAAGCCGATCCAGCGGCCAGCAAGCAGGGCGGCGAGCCAGAGGGAAAAGGACAAGAAGGCACAGAGCCGGACGACACCGCCTACGGGTGCGCCGGATGCGACGGCATGCCACGCACCGCTCATATGCAGGAAGCCGAGATTGGCGATGGCGGCAGCAAGCAGCGCGATCTTGATGAGAAAGGCCTGATTGGCGATGTAAGCGGCCGGGCGCACGGTAAAGAGCCAAAAACCGGAAAGAACGGCAAGCACGACGCCGCAGGCGGCCGCACGCGACAGGAAGGGGCCGACCGCTGCGACGGGCGGCGAGCGCACGAGGCCCAACAGCCGCAGATCAAGCGGCAAGATAGCACCGAGGATAAGCCCGATGCCGAGGATATGCGCGGCATTCACAAAGAGGTAGGCGACACTGGAGCGGCGCAGCAACGCCGCGCCCGGCCATCCCGCCAGCCATTGCAGCAGATCCGGCCCGCTCATCAATTCGTCCGTATGCGCTCCGGATAGATGTCGTAAACCTTGCCCGACACCGTGATCCGCACCGCTTTCATTTTCTTTTCCGCGGGATCGAGCGAGCGATTGCCGAGGGCGACGATCGGGTCGCCTATCTTGGCCACCCCCTCGACGAAGCCCGATTGTTCGGTCCGCCCGGGGTTGCCCAGTTCGATCAGCCAGACGCCGTCCGTTTGCGTGGCGACATGCAGCGTCGGATGCGGCGGGGCCATCGATATTTCGCGGATCGTGCCTTTGAGTTCGATCTGGTCGGCCTCCGCCCAGGACCAGCCGTGATGGGCATAGGCGCTTGCGCCAAACATCACGCTGATGAGGCTAACGGCAATCACGCGGGTGGGAAATGCTCCATCCATCTCATGTCTCCTTTCTTGCGACAGATTTCAGACGAAACTGGCACTTACGAGGGACAGGGAAAGAGGATATCACCAATTCTTGAATGAATAGGCCCACCAACTCGCCGACCAGTATGGTCGAGACGCGTGAAGTTCCCGGTAGCCGCAAAGCGGCAATAATCTATCAAATTACTAGGTTTTCTTAGAATTTTCCGCTTCGGAGAGATATTTGCTCTGATCCGCCGAGTTTAGAAATCCGTTTTTCTGTCTTTTGTCACATAGGGCTGCGATATTCCGGGGCAACCGAACTAGGATTTCCTCCCATGACATCCGCGTCACTCGAAAATCGCGCCTCAGCGCTCAATAAGCAACTCGAAAGTCTCGATCTCGGCGACCGGCTGGCTTTGGTCTCCGGCCTCGAGGGCAAGGTGGTCTTCACCACCAGCCTCGGCATCGAGGATCAGGTGATCACCGCCGCGATCGGCTCGGCCAACCTCGGCATCGAAGTCTCGACGCTCGAGACCGGCCGTCTGTTCAGCGAGACCGTCGCGCTGGTCGACGAGACCGAAGAAACCTACGGCATCCTGATCAAGCGCTTTTACCCCGAGCAGGACGACATCGACGCCTTCGCTGCAAAATACGGCATGAACGGCTTCTACGACAGCGTCGAAGCCAGGCACGCCTGTTGTGGCGCGCGCAAGGTAAAGCCTCTTGCGCGCGCACTCGAAGGGGCATCCTTCTGGATCACCGGCCTGCGTCGTGGCCAGTCGGGCAATCGCGCCGATACGCCGTTTGCCGAAGCCGACCTCGACCGTGGCCTGATCAAGATCAACCCGCTGGCCGATTGGGGTATCGAGACGATCCGCGCCCATGTGGAGCGGCAAGCGATCCCGGTCAATCCGCTGCATGCCCGCGGCTACCCCTCGATCGGCTGCGAGCCCTGCACCCGTGCCATCAAGCCGGGCGAGTCCGAGCGGGCCGGCCGCTGGTGGTGGGAAAACGACGAGAAGCGCGAATGCGGCCTGCACGTGCCGGAAACAGCCGCCTCGGCCATTCCGCAATCAAATTCACTTTCAAGCAGCATTGCGCGATAGTCCGCGCGGCGCATTACAGACACTCCCGGAGACTTGAAATGCCTCATACCCTTCCGGAAACGGAACTCCACAATCCGCAGTCGGCCAAGACGCCGCTCGACCCGCATCTGAAGGCGCTCGAGAACGAAGCGATCCATATCTTCCGCGAAGTGGCCGCCGAATTCGACAAGCCGGTGATGCTCTATTCGGTCGGCAAGGATAGTTCCGTGCTGCTGCACCTGGCGCGCAAGGCCTTCTATCCCGGCCGCGTGCCCTTCCCGCTCCTGCACGTCAACACCGGTTGGAAATTCGCCGAGATGATCGCGTTTCGCGACCAGACCGTGAAGAAGTACGATCTCGACTTCATCGAGCATATCAATCCGCGTGGTGCCGCTGAAAACGTGACCCCGTTCACCCATGGTTCGGCGCTGTTTACCGACATCATGAAGACGGAAGGCCTGCGCCAGGCGCTCGACGCCGGCGGCTTCGATGCCGCTTTCGGCGGCGCCCGTCGCGACGAAGAGGCAAGCCGCGCCAAGGAACGCATCTATTCGTTCCGCACACCGGAGCATCGCTGGGACCCGCGTAACCAGCGTCCGGAACTCTGGAACGTCTACAATGGCATGATCCGCAAGGGCGAAAGCGTTCGCGCCTTCCCGCTGTCGAACTGGACGGAAGTCGATATCTGGCGCTACATCCAGGTGGAAGAAATTCCGCTGGTGCCGCTCTACTATGCCAAGAACCGGCCCTACGTCGAACGCGACGGCATGATGATCCTGGCCGAAGACCCGCGTCTGGAGCTTCTGCCCGGCGAAACGCGCAAGGAAGGCTCCATCCGTTTCCGCACCCTCGGCGACTTTCCGCTGACGGGCGCGATCCCATCTCAGGCCACAAACCTTGAAGAGGTCATTGCCGAACTGGAAATCGCCACGGTTTCCGAACGGCAGGGCCGCGCCATCGACCGCGACCAGTCCGGTTCGATGGAAAAGAAGAAGCGCGAAGGATATTTCTGATGACCGTTTCCGCAATCGCACAAGCCGCACTCGCTGAGGCAGCCACCGGCACTGTGACCGCCTTCCCGGCGATCGAGCCCGCGCGCCTGCCGCGCGACACGCGTCCGCTGCGCCTCATCACCTGCGGCAGCGTTGACGACGGTAAGTCCACTCTGATCGGCCGCCTGCTTTGGGACACCAAGGCTGTCAAGGAAGACCAGGCTGCGACGCTGCGCCGTGACAGCGGCAAGCAGAACGATCTCGGCCTACCCGATTTCGCGCTCTTGCTCGATGGCCTCCAGGCCGAGCGCGAACAGGGCATCACCATCGACGTCGCCTATCGCTATTTCGCCACCGACAAGCGTTCCTTCATCGTCGCCGACACCCCCGGCCATGAACAGTATACCCGCAACATGGCGACCGGCGCCTCGACCGCCGATCTCGCCGTGCTGCTCGTCGATGCGCGCACGGGCCTGCTCGAACAGACCCGCCGGCACGCGACGATCGCGACGCTGATGGGCATCAAGCAGTTCGTGCTCGCCGTTAACAAGATCGACCTGACCGGTTACGACCGCGACCGCTTCGACCAGATTTCGCATGAATTCAAGGAACTGGCGCTGTCTCTCGGCGTTCGCCAGATCACCGCAATCCCGGTTTCGGCGCTGAAGGGCGAGAACGTCGTCTATGACGGCAAGGCCTCCATGCCTTGGTATGACGGCCCGACGCTGGTCGAGGTCCTGGAACTCGCAACCGTGCGCTCCGCCCAGACGGTCGGCTTCCGCCTGCCGGTGCAGCGCGTCTCCCGCCCCGGCGAAAGCTTCCGCGGTTATCAGGGCACGGTTGCCGGCGGTTCGGTGAAGCCCGGCGATTCGGTCGTTATTCTTCCGTCGGGCATGGTTGCCAACGTCACCAAGATCGTAACCTTCGACCTGGTGCGCAACGCGGCCGTCGCGGGTGACGCGATCACGCTGGTCCTCGACCGTCAGGTCGATGTTTCGCGCGGCGACATGATCGTTTCGCTCGAAAGCCAGCCGCAGACAGGCCTTGCCTTCGATGCGCAGCTCGTTGCCCTGCAGTCGGACGGCATCCAGCCCGGCAAGCGCTACTGGCTGAAGAGCGGCTCGCGCCGCCAGCGCGTCGCCGTGCAGCCGTCCAGCCTGCTTGACCTGAAAAGCGGCAAGTGGAACCATCATTCTGACGCGCTTTCCATGAACGCCATCGGCAAGGTGCACCTCTCCTTCGACGAGCAGGCGGTGTTCGACAGTTACGAGCAGAACCGCACCACGGGCGCCTTCATTCTGATCGACCCCGACACCAACAATACGGTGGCCGGTGGCATGATCACGGCCAAGCGCGCCTCGCTCGGCGGCATCCACACAGAAGACAGCCGCGTCATCCTCTCGCTGCCGGCCGATCTCGCCGACCAGTTGATGGCAACGGAACTCTTCGCCAATCGCCGCGAGGAAGCCGAAATCCGCCGCGTTTCCGCCGGCAAAGCCAGCGAAGTGTTCGACGACATCGACGGCTGATATCCGCCTCTTCCAATATGCCTACGAAAAAGGGCCGGTCGTTCTGACCGGCCCTTTTTCGGTCTCCGCGCTTACCGTTTGGCGCACTGATCATTCAGCCGAGGGATGCGCCTCGACTATCGCCTTCAGCTTCTCGATATCGACGGCTTTCAGCGCATCCGGATCCATCTCGCGCGCCGGCTTGAACCAAGCCGCCGCCTCGCGCATCGGGGCGGCATAGGGTGGCGGGTATTCGCCAAGCCCGAGGGCCCATTCGCGCACGGTTTCACGCTCCATGCGACCGGCCTTATAGCGGTCGTGGATGCTTTTGGCGGAGGCGATCAGGTCGTCTATCTTTTTCAATATATGTCCTCGAACGACGGTGCGCGAAGCCATAGCACGTTTATCGCGACGGGGAGAAATCCTAGATCGGAGCGGGATACGGGCGGAAAACCGCTTCGCACTTTTCCTCCCGCTCTAGCGCATGAGAAGCGCCGCCCCGAACATGCCCGCCGCAAAAATCGTGTGGCTGACAAGGTTGAGCGCACGCACCCGGGTGGCATTCGGCAGCTTCGAAGCCGCCCAGCCGAGCCCGAGACCCGGCTGCAGCAGGAACCAGCCAGCGCCGACCGTGGCGATGCCGAGGATCCAGGCCGGCAGAAATGTCGGCGCAGCAAGCCAGGATGGGCCCGTGAAGACGATCAGAAGGATGCCGTAGAGGATGCCGACAGCATAGTGGCCGATCCACCCCAGGGCCAGTTCATGCTCATAGGCTGGGGCCTTGCCGATATCCTCGTGGAAGACCTTTCCGGAGGAAAGATGCCAGAACCACCGCCCGACCGGCGCCCAGTTCGGCCAACGCTGTCCGGGCAGGAAGGACAACAGGATTGCCCAGAGATCCATGAGAACCGTACCCCCTACACCGATCGCCACGCACCGCCAGAAGATATCGAACATGTTCAACCCAGTTTCTGCCCAGTGCGCGAAAGACCCGACTGTAGGCGCGACGGCGGAGCTGTTCGCCGGGCCGCATCTGCGGCAGGTCCTGAACTGCAGCTGCACTGCAGTTGTAGTTCATCGTTCGCTTTTCGGTCAAGAAAGACGGGTCGCGCTCGGTTGTCGTGAGATTTGCGTCTTCAGCCCTACGCATTTTGCGGCGGCTGGATAGACAATGGATGGAATAAGATTTCTTCGAATTCGGGAATTCGCCTTGATTTCGCAAAACAATCAAGAATTTAGCTGGTCGGAGTGAGAGGATTCGAACCTCCGACCCCGTCGTCCCGAACGACGTGCGCTACCAGGCTGCGCTACACTCCGTGACC
>UCOA01000221.1 GCA_900474095.1 Hyphomicrobiales bacterium
GGCGCCGTCAGCACCGTGAAAATGGATGGGTCGGGATGGTCAAACAGGATCGCGCCGACGGGCGAATAGGTGCGCAGATCGTACTTGTAGGCGCAGTAATTGCCGTGCCATGCGACGATATCGAGCGGGGAGTGACCGATGCTGGTCTCATGAAACTGACCGCACCATTTCAGGATAACGCGTGAAGCCGCCTCGCGATCCTCGAATGCGGCGACCGGGCACTTGAAATCCCGTGGATTGGCCAGGCAGTTGGCTCCGATCGGTCCGCGATTGGGCAGGTCGAACTTCTGGCCATAATTCTCGCAGACGAACCCGCGGCAAGGCCCTTCCAGAACCTCGACTCGATAGACCAGACCGCGTGGCAGGATCGCGATTTCCTTCGGCTCAAGATCGATCACCCCCAGCTCCGTATAGAAGCGAAGCCTGCCTTCCTGCGGTACGACGAGGAGTTCGCCATCGGCGGAGTAGAAATACTCGTCGATCATCGAGTCTGTCACGAGATAGACATGGCTCGCCATACCGGTCTGCGTGTTCACATCGCCGGCGGTCGTCACCGTTCTCATGCCAGTCACCCACGTCAGCCTTTCAGCGGCATGCGGGATTGGATCCCAACGATACTGACCCAATGAGACCACGTCAGGCAGAACATGCGGGGCAGACTTCCAATGCGGGACGTCGATCTTCGCAAAGCGCCCGGTGTGCTTGACCGAGGGGCGGATGCGATAGCACCAGGTACGCTCGTTCTGCCCTCGCGGAGCGGTGAAGGCGGTTCCTGACAGCTGCTCTGCATAGAGGCCGTAGCTGCATTTTTGCGGCGAATTCTGCCCCTGAGGGAGCGCGCCGGGCAACGCTTCGGTCTCAAAATCATTTCCGAACCCGGGCATGTAACCATCATGGGGGCCCGTGTTTGTGAGTGCTCTGGTCATGCCTGGGGCAAGCGGATGGTGGTGCATCGTTTCCTCCTGAAGGAGCATGTCTTCTGATCGATCGAATAACTAGTTGCATTCACAACTTTGTCAAGATAAAGTTTGATGGATGGTAAGGCAGGAACGGTGATGCAGACGATTCTTCATGACTATTGGCGGTCTTCAGCGTCCTACAGGGCGCGGATAGGCCTAAATTTGCTTGGATTGCCCTATCGAAGCGTATCCGTTGATTTGCTTGGGGGGGGCTGCGCAGTGCCGATTACCTCGCTTGCAACCCTCAGGGGCTTGTACCCGCCCTCGAAATTGACGGCGTCATACTGACGCAATCACTTGCCATCCTTGAGTATCTCAACGAGACGCATGCCGCCGGTTGGCTTGGCTCGGCCTTACTGGAGAAGGCCCGTATCCGGGCGCTGGCATATGCGATAGCAATGGAGGTTCACCCGGTCTGCAATCTCCGCGTCGCGCGTTATGCAGTTTCGCTTGGCGGAACGACGCTTGAAGACTGGATGATGCATTTTATCCGTGATGGTCTTGCCGATTTCGAAGCCATGCTCGCCCAGAACAAACGCCCAAGCCAATACTGCCACGGCGGCGTGGTTAGCCTTGCCGATATCTGCCTTGTTCCGCAGGTCTACAACGCGACGCGCTGGAACGTGGATATGGCAGAGTTTCCAAAAACTGCGGCTATCGCCGCGCGGCTAGAAAAGCTAGAGGCATTTGCCGACGCCCACCCAGACAGGGCAAGTCCCCAATCGTGACTTGTTCCGAATCCTGTGGCACGTTAGGGCGGCAGGATATTGGAAGTCGGAATGGCAGAGCACGATACGGACCCGGAATTCGATCTAGAGCAGTTTCTCCCCTATCTGCTTAATCAGGCGGCAGAAGCAACCTCCCGCTCATTTCAGGCGGTCTATGTTGATCTTTACGGGATGACACGCACGCAGTGGCGCGTCATGGCCAACCTTGGCAAGTTCGGCGCGATGACGGCAAAGGACATCTGCGACATCTCTCATATTGAAAAGAGCAAAGTTAGCCGAGCCGTTTCCACGCTTGAGTCGGCAGGTCTTCTCCTGCGAACGCCAAGCAAGGATGACCGACGGGCAGAATTTCTCAGTCTTACTGAGCAGGGAATGACTGTGTTCCGCGATCTTGGCCATCGCGCAAACGAGTATGATAGAAAATTGCGGGCAGACCTTGGGGAGCAGATTTCTGCCGAACTTATCCATTTGCTAGGGATGCTGATGAAGCGTTGACGGCTACCCAACGCCCTCACAAAGGGCCATACGTTAGCACGCGACTTCAGGTGGCTTCACCATTGTCGGCTGCCGCAATAGCTTTCAAACGGGAGAAAAAGGCGTTCTTTGTGGTTTGATCAAACCGATGTAGTCCCAGAAGCTCAAGCAGGACCAGACCTTCACATGCCATCCAGGCCACCAACGCGTCGGTGGCGATAGGCCCGTCAAGTTGCATGAGATTTCCATAGCGTTGGTAGGCCTGCCTCACTGGCTCAAGCAACTTGGGATCTTCCGCCCTCGCCACGGCAACAGCCTCGAGATATGATGGCGCTTGCGGGTCGCTCTGCTCCCAGGTCTCAATGTAGGCAGACAAGGCATCACCGGTCGTCTTAGACTGGATCTCGTCAAAACGACGATCCCATTCCTGGCACATTGAACGGAGCAGCTCTTCCAAAAGCGTTAGCTTGTTGGGAAAGGTGTGGAGCACGGCGCCCTTTGTCGACCCGATGACCTCTGCAACCGACTCCAATGTCACACGGCCGGCGCCACGGTGCAGGGCAATGTCTCGTGCTGCTGCAATCATCTGCTCACGAGTAAACTTTCTTCTTGCCAAAATGTAGCTCCCTTGATACATACCTTCCAGAAGGTATGTATTTTTCTTACCAGCTATTGGACTTCTGATCTAGCGTCGCGTCCCTGTAATGTCACCAGTTCAAGTCCAATTTCACCTGCGGTCGCGTAGCGCACCAACGGATGAAACCACTATAAAACAAATGGAGGGGTTCATGGCATCTGCAAAGACAGGAGTTGCGGAATGGAGAGAGGGGCACTCGCTTCCCCAGTCTTTTTACACATCCGGAATGACATTTAACGCTGACATGGAAATGCTCTCGACCAGCCAATGGCTGCTTGTCGACCACGAGAGCCGGATTACGAAACCTGGCGACTATTTTCTTTTCGAATTTGGCGCCGAAAGCGTGATCGTCATCCGCAATCGCAGCGGCGACGTCAATGCGTTCTTTAATGTCTGCCGCCATCGCGGATCGCGGATCTGTCTGGAGAATGAAGGTAATAAGCGCGTTTTGACATGCCCCTATCATTCATGGAGTTACGACCTGAACGGCAAGCTTCGCGGTGCTCATCTCATGCCGTCGGATTTCGACCCGACAAATATCGCTTTGGTGCCTGCTCATGTTCGAGTGTTCGAGGGCCTTATCTTCCTGAACTTCATGAAGGGGACGCCTCCCGACTTTCACGCCTTCAGCGCTCCCTTCGAAGCACTTTTGCGCGGACAAGGTCTCGCGTCCGCGAAGATAGCGGCGCGAAAGCTATATCCGACAGCTGCCAACTGGAAGCTCGTCGTCGAGAATTTCTTTGAATGCTACCACTGCCACTCCGCACATCCGACCTACTGCTCGGTCCATGACAAGATGAAAATGCTAGCATTCGGCGCAGGTGCGGGATCAGGAGACGATCAGGACACAATTCTCTACCAAGAAAAGCTGAAGCGCTGGGAGGAGCATTCCGAGGGTCTGGGCTATCCGGTTGGCATGTTCGCAGACAAGGCGGAGAGCGTCTACTTCCGGTCCGGCAATCGTCTGCCAATCGCGGATGATGCCAAAACTGAAAGCGTGGATGGAAAGCCTCTTGCTCCCTTAATGACCGAATTTGGTGTTTTCGACGGCGGTCAAACAGGATGCGTTTTCAATCCAATAGGCACCGTCCTCGTCAACAACGATCACGCAGTGCTCTTTCACTTCATCCCGAAGTCGGCTCACCAGACCGATGTCGAGGCAATATGGCTGGTCGCTCCGCACGCGGTGGAAGGACAGGACTATCAGCCAGCCGATCTGATGAGGGTCTGGGACGTAACACTTGGCGAAGACAAGACGATCACCGAAAACAATCAGCTGGGGGTGAACTCCGCGCGATACCAGCCCGGCCGCTACTCCACCCAGGAACGCCGGATCGCTGAGTTTGCAAAGTGGTACATGGAAGCGGTGTCGGCCAGGCCGCAGGCACTCTGATTAATGTGCGAGAGAGTGATCGTGATGGGTCCTTTCCAGAACCCGTTACGATCCCTTCGCTATACCACGATAGACGATCGCTGGCTGTCGGGCTTACGAGGAGGAAACGTATGAATGAGCATTGGATCGAGGTAGTTGTTGTCGGTCTTCGACAGGAGACAGAGCGCGTGAAAACTTTCACGCTTACCTCGAAGGAGTGGACTCTTCCCACCTGGAGCGCAGGAGCGCATATTCAGGTTCGCTTGCCATCCGGCACGGTCCGCCAGTACTCCCTGATGCGGTCGCGGACTCCAAACTCGTACGACATCGCCGTTCTCCATGAGGCCTCCGGACGTGGAGGCTCGAAAGAAATGCATGCGCTCACCGAGGGCGCTAGGCTATTTATCTCAAAGCCTGCCAACCATTTTTCTCTGGTGGAAGATGGGGCCTCGCATGTACTTATCGCAGGCGGCATCGGTATCACCCCGATCATCTCAATGGCTCGGGAACTCCACCAGCAGGGAAGAGACTGGCGCCTGATCTACTGCTCCCGGACGCGCGACCAGGCTGCACTGGTTGAAGAAGTCGAACAACTCGGTGACGGGAACACAACGTTCATCTTTGATAATGGCGACCCGAGTCAAGGACTGGACATACAATCTCTATTCAACAGCTTGGAAGCCGACGCACATGTGTATGTTTGCGGGCCGCGCGGCCTAATCGATGCTATCTCCGCAACCGGCACGGCGCGCGGATGGGCGCAGGCTAATCTTCATTGGGAGGTTTTCGCCCCTTCGTCTCAGAACGACGACCGCGTCAGGGCGACGAACAGCTTGTTTCAAGTAGAGCTTCGTAGATCAGGCCTTCTCCTCGAAGTGCGGCCTTCGGAGTCGCTGCTGGACGTCGTTCGCAGAGCAGGCATACATGTTGAAAGCGCCTGCGAGAAAGGCTATTGCGGCACCTGCCTGACAGCTGTTCTGGAGGGTGTGCCCGACCACCAAGACGACGATCTGCTTTCCGACGAGGAGCGAGCGAGCAATAGGATCATGACGATCTGCTGTTCACGTTCTTGTACGCCCAAACTCGTCCTCGATTTGTGACTTTGCCGGAATCCGCTATCGCCACCCTGCATGGCCTGACAATCATGTCTTGAAGCACCAGTTATTTGAACCCACATTCAGCACTTGGTGCTTTTGTGGTTCCCGCACCTAAAGCAATACGTCTCTGAACGATTATCAGAGCCGATCATGTAGTAGGGCGAGCCTCCCGCAAAACCTTCGCCGGGTATCAGGTGGCAACATCACCGCCCGCCCGAGCCAGAATATCGCGCATGACGATCTCCACCCCTGGCCTCGCCACCGGTTCGACTCGCGCGGACCTGACCTTGCTTCCTGTCGCTTCAGGCAAAAGCGTAGCCGCGGCCGACGAAAGGCCGACAGCTATGAGTGATGATCGCGTTGACGCTATATTAGTATTTTCAGATTATACAGTAGTTGCGACAGCAACTTTACAGCCGGCGTCCGTCACTGATTTCTTGCTGTTTCGCATATGCGACCTGCCGCTTCAAAGAGGAATCCCATGTTTCGATCTGCGACACTCAGAAACACCTTCTCCATTGTAGGGCTAGGTTTGGTATCAACGCTTGCTGTAGCTGGCGCACTCTTCCTGACTTCCTATGAGCGCGCTTACAACCAAAGTATCGAGAAGGTCTCCACGGAGGCAAATACTGTGGCGTTTCAGGTCGAAGCTGACCTTCGCGACGCTTATAAAACTGTCTTCGACCTCAAGACGACGCTCTCGCAACTGCAGAAGCATGCAAATAATGAGAGCCGCGCCACCGTCAACGACATTTTGTCCGAAACGGTAGGAAACAATCCTTTGGCCTTCGCGGCTTTCACTGTCTGGAATCCAGATGCTTTCGATGGACGAGACAAGGAATTCGCCGGAAAGCCACTCCACGACCAGACCGGTCGATTGGTGCCTTATTTCTTCCGTGATGGCGCCGGGGTGGGAAGCATGGTTACGCCAGGCTACGATGACCCCCAACTAGCCGGCGTGGTAGGAGCGCTACCGCAAGGAAAGGCACTGCTTTTTGACCCCTATCTATACCCGATCGGAGACAAGAAGCTGCTAATGACGACCATCGCAATGCCGCTCCATATCAATGGCAAAACTGCGGGCTCGTTGGGTATGGATTTCGACCTGGAGACAATTGCCGCCCGCCTGGCTTCGGCAAAGCCAATGGGTGTTGGCAGCGTCATGCTGATATCTGCTGGTAAGACGTTTATCGTCAATTCAGATCCGGCACTCCTGACAAAACCGCTGACCGATGACACCAAAAATGGCCAATCCCTGGATGCTTTGGTATCAACAGAGAGCGGTTATGCCGAAACAATTGGACAGGGCGGCGCTCCAGACATTTCCGTTTCCAAGCGGATCACCCCTTTCGAGGGCGCGACTATGTATGTCATCGTCTCAGTGCCAAAATCGGTGGTTCTGGCTGATCTGGATCGGATGATCATCACCTCTACTGCGACAATCGTAGCGTGTGCGATTGTCATGTGCCTTGCCGGCTGGTTCGTCGCGAGCCGCTTCAGCAGG
>UCOA01000115.1 GCA_900474095.1 Hyphomicrobiales bacterium
CGCCCCGGCTGTGACGCCTGTGGAGCGCGCGTCCGAAATGCCGGACGTGCTCGCCAGAGTCAGAGAAAGAAACAGAATTAGGCCGGCAGGTTTCATGCAATCGTCTCGCGAGCCATCCGGGGTTTCGTGTCTCAGTTTAACCGATGCGCTTCGGCCGATACTGCAGGAAGCCGAATCTTCAGTCGCCCACCAGCAATCTTGCAGGCTTTTCGAAGGACAGAGATGCCCACCGAGCCAATATGAGCGGGATGATCTCGAAGGCCTGCGACCAAGAACCTGAGGGCTCGTTTCGGTTTCCCTGCCTTGTACAGGGCGACCGCCAGGTCGATCAGCAATCGCGATCGTTGCCCCCTTCTGGATTCTAGGACGACTTTGTTCTTTCGCAGAATGCGCAGCACGCCCATCGTCTGCTTGTGGGGGCTGGATGATATGCTGTCTGGTGAAATGAAGCCGAGCACAACAGGCTCAATGTCTTCGTACACCGTCGTCTGCTGAACGAGTCTGATGGCAAATTCCCAGTCTTCGTTGGCACGCGCGCAGGTATCGAACCAGACGGCCTCGCCAACGCAGTCTCGGCGAAACAGCGCATTCTGGAGGCTGATGCGGTTTTCACGCAAGAGGTGGCCGAGTTGGTCTTCGTCAAGCCGAAGCTTCCCTTCGGGGGGCGGGGCATAAGCAATCTTGGCGGGACCATAATTGAAGAAGGCGTCACGACCGTAGATGATCTTGGCGCCGGTGACCGCGCCGACATGACTAGGAAGTGCCGAAAACAGCGCGACCTGGCGCATCAGCTTTCCCGGCAGCCAGAGATCATCGCTGTCTTGAAATGCGACGTATTTTCCTTTCGCGTGAGAAATCCCGGTGTTGCGCGCCGCAGCGGCTCCCCCGTTCACGTGTCGGCGGATATACCTCACGCGCGGATCCCGGATGCCGCGGACGAGCCCCTCAACGTCTTCCGAGGAACCATCGTCCACCACGATAAGTTCGAGATCCTGGTAGGACTGAGTAAGTACACTCATTATGGCCGCGGAAAGGCTGCATGCTCGATTGAACGTCGGCAGGATAACGGAGACGTTGGCATCCATAAAAAGCCTCCCCGAAGCGCGGCTTTGAGCGCTGTCGCTTTCTGTTGCGGTCGCGCCCTTCGAGCGAACGGTGCTACACACGAATTATGCAGAATAGACCTGACGTGGAAAGGTCTGCCAAAGCGGGTCCGGTACTATCCTTTAGGAGAGTCGGCGTGCGACCCGAGGGAGAGTAAGCAATGCTCGGTGGCAAACTGGTGCTTGCGGTCACACGGGCAGACACAAGGCGCGGTCAATGCGCTGCGCCATGCGACGAGGCTTCCCCATCCGAGCCCGTTCCGCGGCAAGAAAATGACAGACCCATGACCTTCCGAATGGAACCGTCGAGCCAGTATGCACCTTAGAGGTACCCGCCGGTGGAAGGGGGTAGACCGGTTGCGCACCATCGGTGGCGTTGCTCCGCAGGGCGGACCCATCATACTACTCCGGTAAACGACATACTTGCCGACCCTGCAAGTTTCGAGGCCCGTATTTGTGTCATCACAAAGGATGGAAGATGTGGCGAAAATCCTGCTTATCGCGCCGACGTGCAACGGAGAGGACGTGGGGGAGGCCTGGGTGGCCTGCGAGTGGACACGCCGACTCGCGGAGCGTCATGAGGTTACGCTGCTCACGTATTGCAAACGCGGCGCAAAGCCGGCCGCTGAGCAATTGAGCGGCATTAAGATTGTCGAGTGGCGGGAACCACCATTGCTCGGCCGCGCCGAACGCCTGAACAGTCTTATGAAACCAGGCTATGTTCCATTCTATTTTCGAGCTCGCCACTGGATTACCAAAGCACTCGATAGGGGCGACCGGTTCGATCTCGTGCATCAGCCAGTGCCCGTCGCCATGCGATACCCGTCGCCGGCCGCGAGTTTGGGATTGCCACTCATTGTCGGACCGCTGGGGGGCGGGCTTTCCACGCCCCCTGGCTTTGCCGCCGAAGAAACATCAAGCCCATGGTTCATGAGGTTGCGGGGATTGGACCGCCTCCGGCTGAGATGGGACCCTCTGCTTCGTGCGACATTCCTGAGCGCCGACTGCGTTCTCGGCATCGCAGCCTATGTGCGCGAGCAACTCGCAGAAATCCCGTTGCGCAGATTTGAGATCATGAGTGAGACTGGCCTTGATGTCCTTCCGGCGCCCATCGATCGATCCGCGCGGGCAGGGCCGGTCAAATTGCTTTATGTCGGGCGACTCGTGCGAACCAAGGGTGTGCGTGACGTCATCCGAGCCCTCAGGCTAGTCGGCGATCTGCCGGTAGAACTCGATATCGTCGGCGAGGGGCCGGAGAGGGCTGAATGCGAAAAACTGGTCTCGACGCTTGAACTTGGCCAGAGGGTGCGTTTGCACGGATGGCGGCGAAAAGAGGAGCTGCCGGACTTCTACCGGCGGGCCGACGTCTTCGTCTTTCCGAGCTATCGCGAACCCGGCGGAAACGTTGCCCTTGAGGCGATGGCGTTTTCATTACCGCTCGTCGTCGTGGATCGCGGTGGTCCCGGAAGCGCGACGTCGGAACAATGTGCGATAAAGCTTTCCGTAACGACCCCCGAGATCCTTGCCTCAGACGTCGCCAAAGCTATTCGCAAGCTTGCTGCGGACCCGGGACTGCGGAGAGCAATGGGAGCGGCGGCTTACGCGCATGTCGGGCAGACCGCCCTTTGGCCAGCCAAGCTTGATCGAATGGATTCGATCTACGCCGATCTCATCAGCGCGGCTCAGGCTGGCGGCGGGGGCTGAGGTGCGGGCGAAAAGAACAGCGCCGCGCGCAGCGAAGCGCGATGCCCAGGGCCTAGCGCGAAGCGCATCGTTTCCCCGATTATGATGGCAAGCCGAAAGACCGCCGTTGCCACAGGCCCATGATGCCGCCTGAAGTAGCGGATGCGGTTGGTGGTCATCAGTGCCGACAAATAGGTGTTTTCATGATACGCGCCGCCAAAATGCACGGCACGGGCCTTCACCTCGTAGACAACATTCAGGCCTGACCGGCGGACCCTTGCCATATAGTCGACTTCCTCGCTGTAGAGAAAGAAGGACTCGTCCCAGATTCCGGTGTCCCGCCGCGCCCGTGCCGAGATAGCGAGCGCCGCGCCAGTCGCCCATTCTACGACGCCGCCATGTTGGTAAAGCGCTGGCTTGGCAACAATTTCGCCCAGGCCGATCAGGCCCGCGAGTTTCGTTCCAAGCAAAGCATCCGACCACGCCGTGATTATCGTCGGTTCCCGGCGCAGGGACAGCGATAATGTCCGATCCTCGTCCAAGATTTGCGGGGCCACTATTCCAACAGTCGCTTCTGACAGCCGCTCGCTCAGGTGACGCACGCATCCTTGCTGAAGGCGAATATCCGGATTGAGAACAACGACGTCCGTGTCCGCGGAAACAGTCTCGATCGCGGCGTTGATAGCTGCCGCGTAACCGGCGTTTCGTCCCATCTGAATAACTCTTGCCCCGATCGGGTGGCGCTGCGCCAGATCTACGGAGCTGTCACGGGAGTCATTGTCGACGACTAACACGTCGTAGCTGTCGACCTCCTCCAGGCCCGAGGGCAGTGAATCCAACAACCCGCCGAGAACGGACGCGCTATTGTAGGTGACGATGACAATCGCGATTTTGGTCACGACATCGGAGCCTACCGATACCTGGATGTTCCGATGAGCGGTTTTTCTCTGTAACGCGTCCATCTCGTGCTCTCGTTTCATTGCTACCCGGTCGCGGGAAGAGGATACCATGACCTTGTCGAAAGATGGCGCGTCCCGAAAGACTGCCGAGAGGCGTACAGAGTGGAAACCCAGACGGCGCATCTCGTCCGTAAAGTTTAGGCTCGCTACCGTCGCTTGTACGCCTATCGGCGAATGACGGTCGTAATCGTGAAGCAATCAGGCTCGGACCTATACGTCTTTCAGGCCGCCGTGGAATTTCGCCGAAGTGCCGGAGGGGGCGCTGTCGTCTCCCTCGATGGATTCTGGCGGCCAACGACCGGAACGCGCCGCGGCAAGAGCAGCGAGCTCGCTGTTCTTTCTTTTCTGCTTTCGAACGGGATGATGGTTTGCAAACTCCAGTGCGAAGGCGAGGCGCGCCGAGCGCGCGGCCTCAAGCATTCTCCTGCGGGGTGGCTTGTCCAGGACATGCCGGTAGATGTCCAGTTGCAGATCGATTGCTCGCTTCAGGCTGAAGCGCTCTGTCACCACCTGCCGCCCGAAGGAGCCGAGCCTGCTTCGGCGGGCAGGGTCAAGAAACAATTCTTCAATCTGGTGGGCCAGCCGGTAGGCGCCAGCCGACGCATCGCTTAACCCATAGAAGCCCTGCTTCAGGAACAGCTCGTAGCTTTTCGGTTCGAAGATCTCGGAAAACGCCTTTTCTCCCTGAACGATTAGTGGGCGACCGATTGCCAGGGCGCGCAACGCTGAGCTTCCCATCCCCACCACCAGATCCGCTGCTGCATAGGCTAACCTCGGGTCCATTTCGGCGCCCGGAAGAACAACAACGTCTCGACCGTGTCGGAGGTTTACGGTTTTTGCTCTGGTGCCCAGCGCCTCACCGGCGGGGCCGTCGCCAACCAGGACAAGTTTCAGCGGATATGAGCCTGCGAGAAGATCGACTGCATCGATAGCCCGCACCAAGGCATCAAGCTTGAGGTCGAGCGCGAGGCGCGACACGCTGACGACAAGAAAGTCATCCGCTGACACGCCGTGCCTGCCCCGGAACGCGCTGCCGTCAATGTGTGGATTGTCATGATCGACATCAATCGGCGGCTCGATCACCCAGACGTCACTCCGCTGGACCTTGCGCGCCTGTGCGCCGAGATCCGCCGTTCCCATGATCAGAGGCACCGATGCAGGAACGTAGGGCATCACGTCCATGCTGAGCACGGTACACAGCAACGGCACGTTGAGAAAAAGCGAGGCGCCGTAGTAGGCATCCAGGCAGCTTGGCCACTCGTAGGTGTGGACGAGGTCGATCCGGTTTTGCAAGGCGATGGTGGCGATTTGAGCTATTCGAGATGGTGCAGGGCGATAGTGAAGCGGCCGAGCCGGAATGAACCGCAGCCCGCGTTCGGCGACGTAGTCAACAAGCGGGCCAGGGATGCCGTAGACAATCACCTCGTGGCCCGCGGCAGCTGCACCCGCTGCAAGATCAATTGCGTTGATCTGGCTGCCGCCGATCGACAGGTCATGCGGATAAACAAGAAGACGCATCGTTTCCCTCTGCTTTGGGCTTCTCGGCACCATCCAACCACTGTTCCGTCGCTGGACGACGTGCACGGAAAGGCCGCCAGACTTGCGTGGATCGATGGGTATCGCAAGCTCCCACTTCGATTGAAAAAGATATGCGGCAAAGGGGAGGGCAGCCGGCATCCGCCTTAGGGCGCACTAAGGCTCCCTGCGCAGCTACGCCTTTCGATGGGCTAAGTACCGCATTTTGTTTTCTTTACTCGCTGCTCGAAACGAATTCTTCTGAACGCCGGAAGAATGGAGCTACGCAGCGTTCGAGGACACTGGAGCGGGGAAAATAGCCGCATGGAAGCCCATTCGAACTGAGCGATAATCGGAATGCGGAGTCGTCGCGGCATGATTGCATCAAGTGTTATCTTAGACCAAGAGGTTGTGATCCATCATCCCGATCTGGTCAATCTCTATGGCTGCAGGGTTGGTGCGGGCACGCGCATCGGCACCTTCGTCGAGGTCCAGAAAAACGCGATCATTGGCCGAAATTGCAAGATTTCCAGCCACTCCTTCATCTGCGAAGGCGTAACGATTGAGGACGGCGTCTTCATCGGCCACGGCGTCATGTTCACCAACGATCCGTACCCGCGTGCAGTCAATTCCGACGGCGAACTGTTTTCTGAAGATGACTGGGAGGTCGTTCCCACATTGGTCAAGCGCCATGCTGCGATCGGCAGTAATGCGACGATCCTGCCGGGTGTGACGATTGGCGAGGGTGCGCAGATCGGGGCTGGAGCGGTAGTGACGAAAGACGTTCCCGGCTACGCCATCGTTGCAGGCGTCCCCGCCAAAATTATCGGTCGTGTGCAGGATGCGTCGGCAAGCATCCCTTTCTCCGGGAGAATATGATGATCGGTATTGCGGTGATCGGCTACGGTTATTGGGGGCCGAACCTGGTTAGAAATATCGCAGAAGTCCCCGGCGCTCGCCTTCTCTATGTCTGCGATCTCATGAAGGAACGATTGGCAGCTGTTAAAGCACGCTATCCGGCAGTCGAGATAACTGACGACTTCGAAGAAGTCTTGCGCGATCCCAGTGTCGACGCGATCGCGATAGCCACTCCAGTGTCGACCCATTTCAAGCTCGCGATGAAAGCGATGATGGCCGGCAAGCATGTTTTTGTCGAAAAGCCGATGGCTTCGACCGTGGATGAGGCACGCCGCATGGTCGATGAAGCCGCTCGCAGGCGCCTGGTACTCGCTGTCGATCATACGTTCGTGCACACGGGCGCAGTCCGCAAGATGCGCGAAGTCGTCGAGAACGGGCTTGGGGATATGTATTATTACGACTCTGTCCGGGTCAATCTCGGCCTGTTCCAGCACGATGTCAGCGTGATCTGGGACCTTGCCGTCCACGATCTCTCCATCATGGACTACGTGCTGCCGGAAAAGCCGGTTGCCGTGTCGGCAACGGGTATGAGCCACGTCATCGGCGAACCTGAGAACATCGCCTATCTCAATCTCTTTTTTGAAAGCAAGCTGATCGCTCACGTCCATGTCAATTGGCTTGCCCCCGTCAAAGTGCGCCGGACCCTGATCGGCGGTAGCAGCAAGATGATTGTGTATGACGATCTGGAGCCCAGCGAGAAGATCAAGATATACGACAAGGGCATCACGCTGAATGGTAACCCGCAGCGCAACGGTGAAAAAGTCTACCAGATGCTGGTTGGCTACCGCACCGGTGATATGTATGCGCCGCATCTGGATATGACCGAGGCGCTGAGCCGCGAATTGGGCCAATTCGTCGATTGCGTCGAACGAAATCAGCAGCCGATCGTCGATGGACAGGCCGGCCTGCGCGTTGTCCGCATTCTCGAAGCCGCAACCCAGTCCCTTGCGCAGCGCGGGCGGGTGATCGAACTCGAACAAACGAGGCGGATCGCATGATCCCTTTCCTTGATCTGAAAGCGCAATATGCATCGATCAAGGACGAGATCGATACAGCGGTTCTGGGTGTCCTTGCTTCGGCCCAATATGTTCTGGGCGACGAAGTTGCACATTTTGAAGAAGAGTTTGCTGATTATTGCGGCGTGAGGCATGCCGTGGCCGTCAATACCGGCACGAGTGCACTGCATCTTGCGTTGCTCGCGGCGGGGGTCGGCCCCGGCGACGAAGTCATCACCGTTCCCTTCACCTTCGTCGCGACGGTATCGGCGATCTGCTATGCGGGCGCATTGCCAGTGTTTGTCGATGTCGAGCCGGTCAGTTTGACCATGGATCCGGCAAAGCTGGAAGTAGCGATCACGTCCCGAACCAAGGCAATCGTCCCGGTTCATCTGTACGGGCAGATGGCTGACATGGACGCGATCATAGCAATCGCGGCGCGTCACGGCATCCCTGTGATCGAGGACGCCTGTCAAGCCCATGGCGCGGAATACAAGGGACGCCGCGCGGGCAGCATCGGAGTGTCCGGCTGCTTCAGCTTCTACCCCGGCAAGAACCTCGGCGCCTGTGGCGAGGGGGGCATCGCCGTCACCAATAACGATGCGCATGCCAAGACCATGCGTATGCTGAGGGATTGGGGGCAGGAGCGGCGCTATCACCATGTTCTGAAGGGTTTCAACTACCGCATGGACGGCATCCAGGGCGCCATCCTGCGGGTGAAACTTCGCCATCTGGACGCTTGGACAAACGCACGGCGCGCGCATGCGACGCACTATTCGTCCCTGCTTGCCGAGCTCGGAACGGTAAAGACTCCGGTCGAGGTCGCCTATCGACGGCATGTCTATCATATCTATGCTGTTCGATGCAGAAACCGCGACGGGCTCCACGCGGTATTGGAGGCCGAAGGCATCCAGTCGGGTCTTCACTACCCAATCCCCGTTCACCTCCAAAGGGCGCATGAAGACCTGGGATATCGGCCAGGTGATTTTCCTGTCTCCGAGACTGCCGCGCGCACCGTGCTTTCGCTGCCAATCTATCCTGAAATGACAACAAAACAGGTCGAGCAGGTGGTCGCGGTCATGGAGCAGGACGCCTATGTCGCTTGAGAAAATCTCCATGACACGAATTGTACAGGCAGTGCATGGCCGCTGCGAGGTGCCGGAAGACCCGGGCTTTCAAAGCGAACTCGCCGTAGAACTGAAAAGAACCTACGGCTCCTCCGGCCTTCTGGAGCTTTACGGGCGATTTTCAGCCGGCGACGGCTTCATCGACACCTTGATGCGCCGAACTATCTGGCAGGCGATCGCACGGCGATGCGGCGCCGGTCTCCAGGTCGGGAGCGGCGCCGGCTTCAAACATCCCGAAACATTCGAGATCGGCAGCGGCGTTTTCATCGGCGCGCAGGCCTATATCCAGGGCCGCTACGATGGAACATGTGTGATTGGCGACAATGTCTGGATCGGCCCGCAAGCCTACATGGATGCGCGCGACCTGGTGATCGAGGAATGCGTCGGCTGGGGGCCAGGCGCCAAAATCCTTGGTTCCAGTCACACCGGTTTTCCGGTCGACGTGCCCATCATCCGAACGGATCTCGAAATCAAGCCTGTGCGCATAGGCGCCTGGGCGGATATCGGGACGAACGCAACGATCCTTCCTGGCGTGTCAATCGGCAAAGGCGCGATCATTGGCGCGGGAGCGGTTGTCGTTTCAGATGTCGCGCCGTTCTCGGTGGTTGCAGGTGTCCCGGCGAAATTCCTGCGTTGGCGAGACGAAACCGACACAACGCCGGCAACATCCTGAAGATGAGGGGCAGGTCATGAAAAACAAGCGGGTTCTGATTACTGGCGGCGCCGGCCTCGTCGGGTCGCATATTGCCGATCTCGTCGCTTTGGAACAGCCGCGGGAAATTCTGATTCTGGATAACTTTGTGCGCGGTCGGCGGGAAAATCTCGCCCAAG
>UCOA01000133.1 GCA_900474095.1 Hyphomicrobiales bacterium
AGCCGTCATAGGTGATCGTGTCGTTGCCTGCTCCACCGCTTATCGTATCGGCACCTGCGCCACCGACGATCGTGTCGGCGCCGGACCCGCCGGTGAGATTGTCGGCCTGGTTGCTGCCCGTAACGGCGAAAGCTTCGGACTGGGCGCTCAGCGTGATGGTTACGCCGGCGGCTGCCCCGAAAGCCGAGATCGCCTCGACACCCTGAATGGATGCGTTCGTCGCCCCGAGGCTGTTAAGGTCGGTCGAGGTCGACGTCAGATTGATCGTGTCGCCGGTTCCGGTGCCAAGATTGATCGTGCCTGAGCCGATGATGATCGCGTCAAGCTGGGTGCCGCTGAGGGTCACCGTGTCGGTGCCGGACGTCCCGGTGAGGTTGCCGGTTTCGACATTGCTGATCGCCGGTATGGCGAGCGCCGAGATGTTGCCGTTCGCCAGGACATTCAGGACATCGGTCGTCAACAGGCCGCTGGCGAGATTGATGGTGCTGAACCCAGCCCACTGCGACGCCGTCATCGTTACATTGTCGCTGCCGCTACTTCCGGTGAGCGTCTCGATGCCGGAAATCGTGCCAAGCGAAAAGTTAACCGTCATGCCGGCCGTCAGCACGATCTGGTCGCGCGTACCGCTAGCGCTGTTGGCGCCGCCATCGATCGACTCGCCGGTAACGAACTGCCCGCTGCCCAGGTTGATCGTGTCGTCGCCACTGCCGGCGACGATTTCATCTGCGCCGCCGCCGCCATTGAAGGTGTCACCACTGGCGTCCTGAAGCTGAGCTACCGTGCCGCCGGAAAATCCGGTGAGCGTCCCTGTCGTCGCGTTCGCCCTGTCGTTTCCGCTGGTGCCTGTGAACGTGGCCATGATCCCGGCATAGGCCATCATGCCTTCTGGCGCGAGCGGCGGACGACCGGGACCGACACCGCGGTCCAGCGACCAGGTACCACCCCGGAATTCCGCGCCGACAATGCCGCTCGCAGCCGCGACGCGAGCGCCTGTCCTTGCCGCAAGCGCTTCGATGAAGGCAGCCCCCTCTTCGCCGGCGCCAGTCTCGCAGGCCCAGATCAGCAGGGCCTTTTCCGTTCCAAGTGCTCTGCCGAAGCCAGGAAGTTCGATCGTTTCGTCCTTGATCGTCTCATATGAGACCGGGCCCGCCGCGAAATTTACCTCACCCGGCCGGCCATGTGCGATCACGTGGATCGCGTCGAGGTTCGTGCGCTCCTCCAGGCTCCGCGCCATCTGGGTCACGGCCGGTTCGTCCGGCGAAAGCACGACTGCCTCGACGTCTGGTCTCAGACCGGCAAGCAGCGTCTCGAAGTCCGTTATAGCGGGGTCGATGAAAGCGATCTCACGAGAGTGGGTCATTATGTTTCCCGGACAATTTGGATCAATGTTGGGACATCTGGCCAGGCCTTGCGACCACGTGGATTTTGTCACGCCCACCCGGTCGCAGCCGATTACCGCCGCCCAATAGGCCGGCCAGAGCAAGCTTCTACAAACACTCATCCTGCCAGCTTTTGATTGTCCGCAAACCTTAGCAATCGGTGTGCGCTACAACTTCTAAAGGTGGTAAGGGATGCAGCGGCCCATCCTCCAATGTGATGATGGATTGGATGGCGTATTCCGGATGGCAATGCTGCCATCCGGCCGCTTTTTTTTTGCTGGCCCGATAGAACCCTAGAAACCAAACCTGGCCTATTCTGAAACAAAAGGTGGACATTGAGCGTTTGTCGAGCGACACAACTTTCGCTCACCCTGTTCCGAACCGATGCACCTATTCATTGGACCTCCGTTAAAGCCATGACGCCGTCGTCAGAGATCGAAAGCCCAACCAGCTCGTCCGCCGAGATTGAGGCATTTGCGTCGAATCCGGCCCTGTTTGCGGTGCTGCAGCAAGGCGCGCGACACATGATCGGGCTTTATGATCAATTTCCAAGGATCGGCCGCATGGTCGCCGCCCAGCAGAAGTGGCTCCTCACCCAGGCTGCCTATGCGCTGCACGTGCAGAGAAACCCGGCCGACCCCCTTTCCGGCATCACGGCGGCGCGGCTTCTCGACATCATCGGCGAATTCGGCGCCGCCAGCCGCAACACGGCGACAGCCTTTCTGGCCGAGTTGCTTGCCTACAAGCTGATCCGCGACGTACCGGGATCACCCAGTAAACGCAGCCGCCCGCTAGAGCCGACGGAAGCCAGCCACCAAGCGATGATGCTGTGGTTCCGCGGCCAGATGCGCAGCCTCGACCTTCTCGATGGCGGTGGGCGCGTCACGCGACTGGAGGCCAATCCGGAAATTTTTCACCGCGCCCAGCCAATCGCAGCCAAGCGGCTGATCGCCAACAGGGCATGGCGCGAGCCGCCGCTCAGTATCTCCAGTTTCGTCTGGACCGAATATGGCGGGTTGATCCTCGACGATTTCGTTTCGCGGATCGTCAATGTCATACCCAAGGACGGCTACCACTGGGTCGAGGACCTTCGCTTCGCAGAATTGTCCAACCACTATTCCCTGTCGCGCACGCATATCCGGCGCCTCTTCGCCCGCGCCGAAGCGCTCGGTTCGCTTGGCTGGCAGGACCGGAGCAACAACCGGAACAAGCTATGGGTCGCGGTTTCGTTCATTGAGGACTACAAGCGCTGGCAATCGATCAAGTTCTGCGCTCTGGACCGGGCCTTTGACGAAGCAGTCCGCTCGATTGACGGAGACCGCCTCGAAGCGAACGCCGATGCGCGGCCGTCAGACGTTTGACTGCGCAAACTTCGGCAGGTTGTCGTCGATCTCGTAAAAATCGCCCTTGTCGGCACAGAAGATGTGATAGCCGAACGCCAGTCCGGTTGGCGGTTCGAACGCGCCGGCCATGATCGAGGTGTAGTCAAGGCCATCCATCTTCCAGAACAGCGCCGAACCACAGATCCTGCAGAAACCCCGGCGTGCTTGCGGGCTCGAGCGATACCAGGTGATTTGGTCAGCCCCTTCGAGCTCCAGTTCGCTGTCAAGAACATTGGTCGCCGCATAATAGAGCCCCGTCTGTTTGCGGCACTGCGAGCAGTGGCAGGCGATCACCTCCCGCAATCCTCCCCGCGTATGAAAACGGACCGCGCCGCAGTTGCAGGAACCAGTATGCTCTTCCACCATGCTCATTCCCTCAAGCTTTGATGGCCCGTCCAGCGGGCATGAAAAAACCGGGCCAGCATCTTCGGCCGGCCCGGTTTCGTCAATTTCAATTCATTCAGCCGAGGATCAGCGGCGCTGATCGGCCCCACGATCAGCCATTCACGACCATCCGCTTCTCGTCGCGGCCGCCCTTCATGCGCTCGGCAAGAAGGAAGGCGAGTTCAAGCGCCTGGTCGGCGTTGAGGCGCGGATCGCAATGAGTGTGGTAACGATCGGCCAGATCGGCGCCGGAGAGCGCGCGGGCGCCGCCGGTACATTCGGTGACATCGTTGCCGGTCATCTCGATATGGATGCCGCCCGGATGCGTGCCTTCGGCCCGATGGATCTGGAAGAAGCTTTCGACTTCCGACAGGATCCGCTCGAACGGCCGGGTCTTGTAATTGTTGAGCGTGATCGTGTTGCCATGCATCGGGTCGCAGGACCAGACGACTTTGCGGCCTTCCTTCTCGACGGCGCGGATAAGGCGCGGCAGGTGCTCGGCAACCTTGTCGTGGCCGAAGCGGCAGATCAGCGTCAGGCGGCCGGCCTCGTTCTGCGGGTTGAGCAGGTCGATAAGCTCGATCAGGCCGTCGCCCGTCAGCGACGGACCGCACTTCAGACCGAGCGGGTTCTTGATCCCACGGCAGTATTCGATATGCGCATGGTCGGGCTGGCGAGTGCGGTCGCCGATCCAGATCATGTGGCCGGACGTCGCGTACCAGTCGCCGGAGGTCGAATCGACGCGGGTGAGCGCCTGCTCGTAGCCGAGCAGCAGGGCCTCGTGGCTGGTGAAGAAATCGGTCTCGCGCAGGCTCGGATGGTTCTCGGACGTGATGCCGATCGCCTTCATGAAGTCCATGGTTTCGGAGATTCGGTCCGCCAGCTTGCGGTAGCGTTCGGCCTGCGGGCTGTCCTTGACGAAACCGAGCATCCACTGGTGCACGTTTTCGAGATTGGCGTAACCGCCCATCGCAAAGGCGCGCAGCAGATTGAGCGTCGCAGCCGACTGGCGGTACGCCATGATCTGACGTTCCGGATCCGGAATACGGGCCTTTTCGTTGAACTCGATGCCGTTGATGATGTCGCCGCGATAGCTCGGCAGTTCAACGTCGCCCTGCTTTTCGATGTTGGAAGAACGCGGCTTGGCGAACTGACCGGCGATGCGGCCGACCTTGACGACCGGCTGCTGGGCGCCGAAAGTCAGCACGACGGCCATCTGCAGGAACGCGCGGAAGAAGTCGCGGATCGTATCGGCTCCGTGTTCGGCGAAGCTCTCGGCGCAATCGCCACCCTGCAGCAGGAAGCCCTTGCCTTCCGACACATTGGCAAGCTGGCTCTTCAGACGGCGTGCCTCGCCCGCAAAGACCAGCGGCGGATAGGTCGTAAGCTGCGCTTCGGTTGCGTTCAGCGCTGCCAAATCCGGAAAATCCGGCACCTGCTGAATGGGCTTCTGCCGCCAGCTGTTCGGTGTCCAATTCTGTGCCATGTCAATCACCTGTTCTCTTGCACGAGGTCCGCCGCGTCCCGGTTAGGCCTGGTCAACGCTGGTTTGAAACGGGATCTGAATCGTGTTTCCAGCGGCCCAATTCCTGACCGCAGCTCCCCTTGCCGGGAAAACGGCGATTTTGCGGATGCGGGCTTATAAACGTTAACATGGGGATTGAAAAGCGATTGTTCCGGCAAAGTGCGCGTTGCCAGATGTCAGCGCACACTCCGGTTCCGGTTCGAATTTTGCCGTCGCTCCGGCGTCAGCCGACCCTTGCGCCATCTTTGATACGGTAGCTCGGAGTATACATCGTCACCAACTCCTCGGACGCCGTCGGATGCACAGCCATGGTGCGGTCGAAATCGTCCTTGGTGCAGCCCGCTTTCAGCGTAATTCCAAGCAGTTGCGCCATCTCGCCAGCCTCATGGCCAAGGATATGGGCACCCACGACTTTACGGTCAGCGGAATTGACGATCAGCTTCATAATCGTCTTTTCGCCACGTCCCGACAGCGTCGCCTTCATCGGCCGGAACTCGGCCCGGTAGATTTCCAGCTCGCCATATTTTTTCACGGCATCCTCCTCCGAGAGCCCGACCGTGCCGATTTCCGGCTGCGAGAAGACGGCGGTAGCGATCAGGTCGTGATCCGGGGAGACCGGATTATGTTTGTATTCCGTTTCGATGAAGCACATGGCCTCGTGGATCGCAACCGGCGTCAACTGAACGCGGTCCGTCACGTCGCCCAGCGCATAGACGCCCGGAGCGCTGGTGCGTGAAAACGCATCGACGACGATCGCGCCGCGCTCGTTGACCGTTACGCCCGCCGCTTCCAGCCCAAGCCCCTTCGTGTTCGGCACGCGGCCAAGCGCCAGCATCACCTTGTCTACCGTCAGCGTCCCGTGTTTCAGTGTTTCAGCAGCCAGTTTGCCGTCGGCTGTCTTGACGATCGATTGCAGCAAGTCCTCGCACAGGATGCGAATGCCCTTCTCTTCCATCGCCGCATGGAGCCCCCGCCGCATATCCTGGTCGAAACGCGACAGGATTTCCTTGCCGCGATAGATCAGCGTCGTCTCGACGCCGAGACCATGGAAGATATTGGCGAATTCGACGGCGATATAACCGCCGCCGGCAATGACGATCGACCTCGGCAGCTCCGGAAGATCGAAAGCCTCGTTGGAGCTGATGCAGAGCTCATGACCAGGCAGCGCCTCATGTGGCGTCGGGTGCCCACCGACGGCGATGACGATGCGGTCGGCCGTCACAGTCTTTCCGGTCGCAGCAAGCCGGATGCTGTTCGGCCCGGTCAGTTCAGCCCGCGTGTTGAGAATTTCCGCGCCGGCGTTGGCAAGTCCCTTCTGGTAGAGGCCTTCCAATCGCGTGATTTCCTTCTCCTTGGCAGCGACGAGCCTCGTCCAGTCGAATGTGCGTTCGCCAACGCTCCAGCCAAAACCTTCCGCATCCTCGAAATGCTCGGTGAACTGCGACGCATAGACATAGAGTTTCTTCGGCACGCAGCCGCGGATGACGCAGGTGCCGCCATACCGGAACTCCTCGGCGATGGCGACCTTCTTGCCCATGGCAGCCGCGAGGCGCGCGCTGCGCACGCCGCCGGAACCACCGCCAATAACGAAAAGGTCATAATCGAAAGACGTCATGCTGAAATAACTCCCGGACGGGTCAAATGCGAAAGAAGGCCGGTCGCCTGGAAAGCCGGGGCCGGATCAGCCATGCCGGATCCTTCCGGCGATTGCCGCCATGTGTTGCTGATATAGGGTCGAGCACTACAAAATGAAAAGCCCGGAATGACCCGGGCTCTTCAATTCATCATCAGCGTGCGCCCGTCGAAACCGGCAGGCCGCTTATTGGGCCGGCTTTTCGGTCGTAGTGGCACCTGGCACCGGCTGCTGGCCGGCGGTCAGGGTCGCACCGAGTTCCTTGGTGGCAGCCGTGTTGAGGTCGCGGGAAATGCCCGCCGCCCAGATATCGGCAGCCTTGATCATTTCGCGCGAGGCGATCGGTCCATCCTTCAGAAGCTTCTTGCCCGCGTCCGACGTGTAGAAAGCCGTAATGGCGTTCAGCTGATCGACGGTGAAGGTCTTTGCGTAGATCGTCGCGGCCTCCCGCTCCAGATCGGCGCGGCGCACAGCAAGCTCGAGCGCCTTTTCATCAACCGTCTTGGTGATCAATTCCTGATGGTTCGGCGAGGACTGGATCAAAGTCGTCTTCAGGCGTTCGGCAAGATTCGGCAGAATATTGTCGAAGCCGTTGGTGGCGTTGATGGCCTCGATCGCTGCGCGGGCAGCCTTGACCTGCTCGTCCGTTACATCCTGCGCCCGCAAGGCAGGAACCATGACGGCGGAAAGGATGATGGCGGTTGCAGCCACTGTACGGCCGAGACCTGCGAGATTGATCATATCTGAAACGCTCCTGTCAGTTGACGCCGGGTTCCGTGCGCGTCTTGCTCCTGCGAACCCCGCATATCCAATTTCAAAGCCGCCGCCACCATCGGGCTCGATCCCTTAGGCGGCAACGCTGTCGTAACACTCCGCCGCGTCCGCCTTCGGCCACGGCTGGAAATCTCGCCTCTAGGCCGTCATCACCCGCGCCCCCGCCGGACCGGCAATGATGGCAAGGGAAGCGATGCCGATGAATAGCCCGTGTTCGACCACGCCGGGAATAGCATTGAGTTCATGTGCCAGCGCATCTGCATCAGGAATACGGCCAAAAGATGCATCCAGAATCAAATGTCCGCCGTCGGTCATGAAGGCTCCGTCGCCGGAGGCGCGCACGACGACTTCGCCGGAAAGCCCCTGCCGTGCGGCAAGTTTTTCGACCGCAATACGCGTGGCGGCAAGCCCGAAGGAATTGACCTCGATCGGTAGCTTGAAGGCGCCAAGCGTATCGACGACCTTCGTTTCGTCGGCAATCACGATCATCCGCGATGAAGCGCAGGCAACGATCTTCTCACGCAGCAGCGCGCCGCCGCCGCCCTTGATGAGGCGCAGCTTGCCGTCCACCTCGTCGGCGCCATCGACCGTCAGATCCAGTTCGGGAAGCTCGTCCAGCGACTTCAGCGGCACCCCAAGTTCCAAACAAAGCCGTGCCGTACGTTCCGACGTGGGCACGCCCTCGATCCGAAAGCCCGACGCCACCTTTTCGGCGAGCAGACGAACGAACTCCTCCGCGGTCGAACCCGTGCCGATGCCGAGCCGCATCCCGTCTTCGACATAGTCGAGTGCTGCCGCTGCAGCCTTGATCTTCATTTCACGGGCGTCCATGCGCCGCGCACTCCCCAAATCTTATCCCACGGACCAGAGCGAAGACGCCCGGTCCTTTTTTCCGCTGAGACGTTTACACGGCTGCCACGGCAAACAAAAGCCCAAATAGCAGGCGAGATACAAATGGCCGTCACGGCTTACCGCCTAAAGTGGCGATTGCTTTTTCCCGCCGGTTCCCCTACCCGATCCCCATCATTTCGCAGTTGTCCCAAGAGGTTTCCGTGTCCGCATCCGTTGTCGTCTTTGATCTTGATGGAACCCTGGTCGATACTGCACCGGATCTCGTCGCAAGCCTCAATCACGCCGTCACCCAGGCCGGCCTTGCGCCGGTTACCTATCACGACCTCACCCACCTCGTCGGACACGGCGCCAAGGCGATGATAGAGCGTACGTTCACGCTACGCGGCAAGACGCTCAGCGCCAGCGATCTCGACTGGCAGATGAAGGAATTTGTCGATTTCTATCACGGTTCGATGCCGGGCGATTCCATTCCTTATCCGGGCGTCATCGCAGCCATGGACCGGCTCTCTGCCGCCGGCTATACACTCGCCGTCTGCACCAACAAGCTTGAAATGCTGGCGAAAAGCCTGCTGGAAGGGCTCGACCTCACCCCTCGCTTCGCGGCAATCACGGGCGGCGACACGTTTCATGTGCGCAAGCCGGATGCCGAGCACCTCTTGTCCACCATCCGCCTTGCCGGCGGCACTCCGCAAAAATCCGTGATGATCGGCGACAGCCTCAACGACGTCCTCGTCGCCCGCAACGCGTCCGTTCGCTCGATCGGCATCCCATTCGGCTATTCCGACGTGCCGGTCGAAAGCCTGGCGCCTGATCGCGTCATCCGTCATTTCGACGAACTGACCCCGGACCTGATCGAGCGACTGATCGCGCAGGCATGAAAATCAGGCAGGCATGAAAAAGGCGACTCGAAGTCGCCTTTTTGGAATCATCGCTGTCGCAGCACTCAGCCTTCGGCGCGGCGGACGAGCCGTGTCGCCTCGAACGCGCGGTTCATGTACATGTCGCGCTCATAGACATCTTCGAAATATTCGACGGCGCCGTCCTTGTTCGGCCAGGCGGTGAAATAGGCAACATAGACCGGAATTCTTTGCGGCACCTGAACCCCCTTGTTGCGGCCGTCAGCGATCTGTGCGGCCACATCATCAAGGGTGGTACCAAGCACGGCCGCTGCCATCCGGCGCGGATCGGCAAGACGCACGCAACCGTGACTTAGCGCCCGCTGGTCTTTCTTGAAGAAGCTCTTCGACGGCGTGTCGTGCATGTAGATTGCGTGACTGTTCGGAAAGAGGATCTTCAATTCGCCCAACGCATTGTCGCTGCTTGGCGGCTGGCGCACGGCAACGCCGTTGGTCGAACCGTTCCAGTTCACGTCGTACGAAGAAACGGCACGGCCGCCCACTTCTACCTGGTAACCGAGGCGATCCAGATAGCCGGGGTCGCTCCTGAGCTTCGGCAGCATCTCATTGATGATGATCGACTGCGGCACGCCCCAATACGGATTGAACTCGACGGTCTGGATCTCGTCCTCGAAGAAATAGGTCTGGTTCGCCTTGGAACCGACGACCACACGCATCGAGAACTGTTCGGCGCCCTGGTCGTGATAATAGGCCATGAAGGCAGGCTGGTTGATGAAGACGTAGCGGCTGCCGAGGTCGGCTGGCAGCCAGCGCGCCTGTTCCATGGCGACGCGCACCTTGTCGATCTTGCTCTGCGTGGTATCGCCCCCGGTCAGGATGCGGATCGAGGCCTTGCCGACGATGCCGTCCGGTTTCAAGCCGTTTTCCTTCTGGAAGCCCTCGACCAAAGCCACCAACTCCGGCGTATAGTCCGGCGTGTCCTGGTAGGCCTGCAGCGTCGCCGCATGCGCCGCCTTCAGCGCCTCGGAACCCTTCTGGCGAATACCCGCGACGACATTGGCAAGCTCCGGATCGGGGATCCCCGGCTTCAGCAACGTACCCGGCGCAATGGTGATCCGCGGCGCATCGCCCGTCTTTGCCTCGAGCGCTGCCAACTCCTGTTTCAGCGCCAGGAATTCCGGACCGGTCGGCGTCTGAGCCTTGAGATAGGCAGCGACATCGTGGCTTCTGGCGATATTCTGAAGCTTGCCCGTCAGGTTGACACTCTTGCGCTTGAAATCGTGATAGCCGGAAATCTTGTTCGGATCGATGCGACCGCGAACGTTATCCTGGATATAGGTCAGTGCTGCCGCGGACATTCGGATTTCGAAATCCACCAGTGCCTTCTCACGCGCCATCATGTCGTTGCTGTCGAACGTATCTGACGGCACGGAAACGGCATAATCCTGCGGATCGAGCCCGACGCTTGCGGCCTCATCGAGCACGGCAAGGGCAGCCCTTGCCGCCGCATTCGGGCCGTCACCCTCTATCCAGATAAACTCCTCGCGGCCGGCGTAAAACGCCTCGATGGTCTTGGCCACGTCGGCCGGTGCATAGGCCGTCACGTCCGGCAGGAACTGGCGGGCATCGGCGAACGACCCGCCCTGCGCCGGCGGCAGCGCATCGTTGCGCACGGAGCCGGTCACGACGGGATCGAGAAGCTTTGCCGTATCGATGCGGCGCAGCGGTTCGGCCTTGTAGGTATAGTAGCGCGGCGAACTAACGCGCGGCAGCGCACGCGGCACCGAATCCTGTGTCGGTACTCCTTCCCGCATGCCGTCAAAACCCGGGAACATCTGCCGCTCTACCGGCGGTCTCTTCTTGCGGAAGAGATCCATCAACGTGTACGCCTCTGCGCCCTGGACGCCGAAAGAGGTGAACGCGCACCCGGTCAGGAGTGTCACGATCGCTGCAGTTTTCATCAATTTCATTGGCTCACACGTCCCCGTATCGCATTACCGCCGTCAGCGGCTCGCGCCCGATGCCCTTCATGTCACCGAGCTTTCGTACTTATAAGAAAGGATGGTGAATGAAAAGGAAACGCCGCCCACTCCCAGCCTCCGGTGGCCGTCAAAAATTCGTCACGGCGCCCGGTTAGCAAGACGAATGAATGCGTCCAAAAATTTGAATTCCTTGAGTTATTTTTTTACATACCCGCTAAATTGCGCTGGGTTAGGAAAATCGCCGCAACGACCTTGGAAACTATACGATCGGTTGTGTCTGAAAAGGCACAGCTCGCCAGCGGATGGCGACTCGCGGAAAGGGACTTTCGGCTTGAAACGGAAGGCTTGTAGAAGCACCCGTATTTTAAACGATTGTAGCATGGCAGCGCCCTTCTCAACCTCTTTACAAGCACCGGGCACTTGGGCCAGAGAGAACCGCATCATAGCTTCAGACCGCCGCGATGCGGCGGCCATATCCACCTTCGGTCTTGATACCGCATGACGAAAGCAGGGATTACGATGACATCAACGCGCGCGGAAACAGATACCTTCGGCCCGATCGAGGTCGCGAGCGACCGCTACTGGGGCGCTCAGGCACAACGCTCCCTCGGCAATTTCAAGATCGGCTGGGAAAAGCAGCCGCTCGCCATCGTCCGCGCGCTCGGCATCGTCAAGCAGGCCGCCGCCCGCGCCAACAAGGAATTGCAGGGCCTTGACCCGACGATCGGCAACGCCATCATCAACGCGGCCCAGGAGGTCATCGACGGCAAGCTCAACGACCACTTCCCGCTCGTGGTCTGGCAGACCGGTTCGGGCACGCAGTCGAACATGAATGCCAATGAAGTGATCTCCAACCGTGCGATCGAAATGCTCGGCGGCGTCATGGGCTCGAAGAAGCCGGTGCATCCGAACGATCACGTCAATATGAGCCAGTCGTCGAACGACACCTATCCGACGGCCATGCACATCGCCTGCGCCGAGCGGGTCGTCCACGACCTGTTGCCGGCGCTGAAGCACCTGCATGCGGCTCTGGAAGCGAAAGTGAAGGCCTTCGACCACATCATCAAGATTGGCCGCACGCATACGCAGGACGCGACACCGCTGACGCTCGGCCAGGAATTTTCCGGCTATGCCGCACAGGTCGCCTCATCGATCAAGCGGATCGAGATGACGCTGCCCGGCCTTTGCGAACTGGCGCAGGGCGGCACCGCCGTCGGGACTGGCCTCAACGCGCCGGTCGGTTTTGCCGAAAAGGTCGCCGCCGAGATCGCCGAGATCACCGGCATCGCCTTCGTAACCGCTCCCAACAAGTTCGAGGCGCTGGCCGCTCACGATTCGATGGTCTTCAGCCACGGCGCGATCAACGCCGCGGCCGCCGCCCTGTTCAAGATCGCCAACGACATCCGTCTCCTCGGCTCCGGGCCCCGCTCCGGTCTCGGCGAACTGTCGCTGCCGGAAAACGAGCCCGGCTCGTCGATCATGCCGGGCAAGGTCAACCCGACCCAGTGCGAAGCGCTGACGCAGGTCTGCGTTCAGGTGTTCGGCAACAATGCGGCGCTGACCTTCGCCGGCAGCCAAGGACACTTCGAGCTGAACGTCTACAATCCGCTGATGGCCTACAATTTCCTCCAGTCGGTGCAGTTGCTGGCAGACGCTAGCGTCTCGTTCACCGACAATTGCGTCGTCGGCATCGAGGCCCGCGAGGACAACATCAAGGCGGCGCTCGACCGCTCGCTGATGCTGGTCACCGCCCTTGCCCCGAAGATCGGCTACGACAACGCCGCCAAGATCGCCAAGACCGCCCACAAGAACGGCACGACGCTGCGCGAGGAAGCCGTCGGCGGCGGCTATGTCACCGACGCGGAATTCGACGCCGTGGTTCGCCCGGAAACGATGATCAGCCCTTCCTGATCAGTCCTTTGACATCATTCACCAATTCCATCAGGCAGCGAGAGATCGCTGCCTGATTGTCATTTGGGTTCCGGCTTCAAGTGCATTCAATTTTACCGATCGATTTTGCCAAACGTTAAGCCTTCCAAAATCATTTATCCCTAAAACTTGCAATTGGAGACAATAAGACGGGAGCCCGCAATGCGAGCCGCTTTGAGCAAGGCGCAGATACCGGATATCGCGGCGCAGGTGACCTATGCCATGCGGATCATGGGGATCGCCCCCCTTCCGCGCAATTACGAGCTCTACTACGAAGCCTATATCGGCTCGAACCCGAAACTGACGAAGGAACTGGCAGCACTCGGTAGCCGCGCCACCCAGGAAGAACTGGACGAGATCGGCGCTCGCTACTTCGCCCACGTGCACCACGCAGCCGGCATCGACCGGGCGCACACACATCTGGCAAGCGAACTCGGCGATCTTCTCCAGCTTTTGAAGGAAGAGCAGTCGGCACTTGAGAACTACAACCGGCTGCTCGACGAAACCTATCAGAACATAACCTGCAAGAGCAACGCCAGCGCCGAAATCCTGCGACAGGCGGTCAGCATCCTAACGGAAGCGACCGCCGATACGATGAACCAAGGCAAGGAACGGGCCGAAAACGTCTCGCTCAAGTCCTTCGAGATGGAGATCATCCGGCAGGAGCTCGACGAGTACAAGCGCATCGCTAATACCGATTCGTTGACGCGTCTCGCCAACCGCCGGGCCTTCGACGAGAGGCTCGCGGCTATCTACAATTCCGAGCAGCTCCGCTCCCAAACCGGTCTTCTGATTGCCGATATCGATCATTTCAAGAAGGTCAACGACAGCTACGGTCATCCGGTCGGCGACAAGATCTTGGCGACCGTCGGCACGGTCATTCGCGCCAATCTGCGCCGCGACGTCTTCGTCGCGCGCACCGGCGGCGAGGAATTCGCCATCATCCTCGGTGACAACACGCTCGAGGAAAGCCTGCAGGTGGCCGAGCGCATCCGCACCGCACTTGCCACGACACTCTTCAAGAATTCCAAGACTGGCGTCAACTACGGCCCGATCACGCTCTCCGTTGGCGTCTGTCAGGCAACGCAAGCCGACGATCCGACCGACCTCTACAACAAGGCCGATATCGCGCTCTATTGCGCCAAGAATGCCGGCCGAAACAGATCCATGCTGTTTGAGGAAGGCATGAAGAAGGATACCGGCAAGAGCTGGCTCATCTATCGCAAATAGCAAAAAACGATGTGTCTTGACCGAAGGCGCCCGCGGCGCCATTAGCGGTTTTTTTTGCGTTCCCCAGGAAACAGCCGCTCTCCCGGTGATTGTCTAGAAAAGCTCCATGCAAGGGGGCGAACCGGAATGAACCGGAAAAATCTCCCGCACAAACCGGGAGATACGGATATGAAGACCATCATCGCAGCCCTGATCGCAGCCACCCTTCTTTCCCCTGCTGCACAGGCAGCCGGCCAGGGCCAATCCTACGAAGTCGCCTCGCTCCAGACCTCGACCGTCAAGACCGGCTGGCTGCAAGTGCTGTCGGCAGGCAAGCCGGCAAAGACGAAGACCGCGAAGAAGAACATCAACCAGTCGCCGATTCAGCGCGAACTGGTCGCTTTCAACGAGAATGTCGCCCCCGGCACCGTCATCGTCGACAATTCCGACCGCCGCCTCTACCACGTGCTCGGCAACGGCATTGCCATGCAATACGGCGTCAGCGTCGGCCGCGAGGGCTTCATCTGGACAGGCAGCAATACGGTTAGCCGCAAGGCCGAATGGCCGACCTGGAATCCGCCGGCAGAGATGCGCGCCCGCGAAGCCAGGAAGGGCCATATCCTGCCCGTCACCATGAAGGGCGGCATCGAAAACCCGCTCGGCGCCCGCGCCATGTATCTCGGCTCGACCATCTACCGCATCCACGGCACCAACCAGCCGTCATCGATCGGCAAGGCGATGTCCTCCGGCTGCATCCGTATGGCAAACGAGGATGTCGAGCACCTGTACGCCAACGTCGCGATCGGCACCAAGGTCATCGTCCGCGATTAACCGATTTCATCTTCGGAAACGTTTAGCGGCAGGCCGAAACGCCTGCTGCTTCGGCGATGGCCAGGAGTTCGGGCCGATATTCGAAATGCATGGTGTCGTAGTGATACCAGCGCCCGCCCCAGATGAAGCCATGCCGCTCGAAGGCATCGACGATCTTCATCGGATATTTGTTGTTGTAGTGCGGCACCCTGCCCGGCTTGCCGCCCGCCCAGATCCAGTAGTCGGCATATTGGGTGTTGAGATCGATCGCCGCGCCAAAGCTGTGCACGGAAAGGTTCGAAGCACCGGCGATCTTGCGCCAGTTGAAGGTGCCGGCGGAAGGCATGAGAAACACCTTCAACTCCGGCGCGGCTTTCAGCTCGTCACGAACGTTCTCGAGCGCCTGCGCCACGCCCTGCCTTTTCGTCACCGGCAGCTTGCTGCCGAACCAGTCGACCTCCACCAGGGACGTCTCCACCTCACGCGCCGAACTGCCGTACAGACGCTTCATGAGGGCCTCGCTGCGAATGCGGCCGGGATCGGAATTGACCTTAGGCCGGCTTTCGCAGGGTCCCGGCGGATAGATCTGCGACAGGCTGTCCTCGATATCGCCCGCCGCAAGTTTTTGGGCATGGTCCCTCGCCTTGCCGTCGTCGATCAGCAACGGCGGTCCGCCGTCGCGAAAGCGGATCGATCCGCCAGGTCGGCAGAGACTGCGAATCGACAAACCGCTCGGGGTTCCACAGTTGCGAGCGGATCAGCGCCCGGGCACACTGGAAATAGACTTCGCCAATGGTGACGACGATGACGCTGCGCGGATGCTTGCCATCGATTTCGAAGGAACCGGTCAATTCCGGATCGACGCTGACCACCGCCGTGCCGTTGATGCGCATTGTCGTGTTCGAGCCGGGAACAAGGAACATCAGCGCCACGCGCGGGTCGCGCACGATATTGGCGAGCGAATCGACCCGGTTGTTGCCGCGCCAGTCCGGCATCAGCACAGTCTTGTCGTCTTCCATCCTGACGACACGGGCATCGTCGCCGCGCGGCGAACAGTCGAGCCCCTCGGGGCCAACGGTGGCGAGCGCTGCAAATGGCGAAGCCTCGATCATCCGGGCATAGTCCGGCGTCAACCTGGTCGTCACCTTGACCAGCGACGCGTCGCCGGCTTCCCCATAGAGCGCGTTCAGTTCCTCGACCGAGCGAATGATCGTCATGCCGTTCTCCCAGATCCCGAGCGATCCTTTCGACCGATAGCATGACGCCTACATGACAGCACTCGCAAAAATTGCTTAGGCTGCAGCCCTTCGATCTTCCGTATGGATGAAAGCGTTGATCCGCTCGATCACCGGCGGCGCCGAAACGATACGACGATGGCCGAAACCGTTCGCCCAATGAAGTTCGACATTCGATCCCGCCGCCGCATAGCGCCGCGCATGATCGGCCGAAACCTCCTTGTCGTCCTCGGCGTGAATGACCAGGGTCGGCACGGTGAGCACACCGAGAATCCGGGCTGCATCGAAGTCCTCGATCCGCCGCCCGGACAGCTGCACGACAATGCCTTCGAGCGCGCCCTGGGCCTTCGCAGAAAGGTGAAGAAGCTTTCCGAACCCTTTGAAAAGCCATGTCATCTCGCTCGGCGCGCCGATCAGCACCATGCTTTTGGCGATATGGGACGGGACGTCGCAAACCAGACCACCCGCAGCGCAGGCGAGGCTGGCACCGCCAAACGAATGGCCGACCGAAACGTCGAACCGGCCGAAATGCCGCCAGGCGGCATCGATCGCCCGCACCGCGGCCGGCATCGTCAACGTTCGCCCAGGTGAGGCGCCGTGTCCCGGCCAGTCGAGCGCGACCACCTCGGCACCCCCGGCCAGAAGCCCCTCGATCATCGTTGCCAGATAATCGCTGCGTGATCCCCAGCCATGAACCAGAAGGACGCGTTTCGTGGCACCGCGGTCAGCCCGCGCTTCGAAATGCCTGGCCATGACCCAACCGCCGGAGAAGGACAGCGTGACAGGTCGTGCCTTGGCCATCGCGGGCGCTGCCGCCGCCAGCAACGCCCTTTCCTTACCGTTCGACGGCTTACGGCCGGGTGTGACGCTGAACAGCCGAAACGCCAACCGCCCGGCTGTCTCGGGAGAAACAGCCGAGACGCATCTGAGGGCAAGACGGGTGACCTCGATCGCAAAGGATGCCATAGTGGGATTCCCCTTTAAATGTTCAATGATGAACATTATTGTACAACCATGAACAAAAAGCAAGCGACGATCGAACACCATCATTTTCCCTGGGACCACCCGCGTTTCCGCAGTTGGATCGCCGTTGCCCGCGCTTGCCAGCTGATGCAGCAGACGCTGACGCGGGCGCTTGCTGACCTCGAGATCAAGCCGCCCCACCTTGACATCATGATCAACCTTTATCGCTTCGAAGGCATCTCGCAGCAGGAGCTCGCGCGAAAACTTCTGGTCGGGCGCTCCAACATGAGCATGCTTCTGCCCCAGCTCGAAAAACGCGGGCTGATCGAGCGGCGCGGCGACGAAAAGGACAAGCGTGTACTGCGGCTGTCGCTGACAAGGAGCGGCCGGGAGCTGACCGAGCAGGCGATGGAGATCCAGACCGCGCTGATCGAGAAATCACTGGACAACGAACCGATCGAGGAATGTCTGATTGTCGCCCAGTCGATGGAGCGATTGATCGCCCGCCTTTTGAAGGAAGAAAACGATCTCGGCTAAAGCACGGAGTGACGCCGGTCAGCGCGGCTTTTCCGCCTTGTCGCGGGTCATGCCTTTTTCGGCAAGATCGCGTTCATAGGCGGCAAACAAGGCTTCGCCGTTTTCCCCGAGTTCGCGCAGATAATTCCAGGTGAAAATCCCGGTGTCATGGAAATCGTCAAAGCCGATCCGCACGGCATAATTGCCGGTCGGCGTCATCGAGATGATCGAGACGTTGCGCTTGCCGGGAACCGTCAGTCCCTGCCCCGGCCCATGGCCCTGAACCTCGGCCGATGGCGACAGCACCCGCAGCATCTCCGCCGAAAGATCGAAGGAGCTGCCATCGTTGAAGGTCACCGTCAGCCGGTGGCGATCCTTCGAGACGCGCAATTCAGTCGGCCAGATGTCGCTCATATGTTAGTCTCCCTGCTTTACTCGAGCACTAAAGCATGTCGCGCAAAAGTGTGCAGCGATTTTGCGAGAACGACATGCGTAAACCAAAGTGCGGTTCGCGAATCTAAAAGATCGCGACGCGCTTTAACGCAGATTTTCGCTGGAAGAAAATCATACAGTTTGCTTCCCTCAGTACGAAGTAAGTGTTTCGCCGATTTTCTGATGGTTTTTAAGTGCTTTCGCCTTGACGCCGCCTGTTTTGCTCACGACATTGATGCAACAGGAGAATTTCGTTGAACACCGTCACCATCGACCAGAACGGCGCTCAGAAGCTTATCGACGCTAAAGCACCGATGATCGACCCGTTCGGGCGCGCCGTCACCTATCTCCGGGTTTCGGTGACGGACCGTTGCGACTTCCGCTGCACCTACTGCATGTCGGAAAACATGACCTTCCTGCCGAAGAAGGACCTCTTGACGCTGGAGGAGCTCAACCGGCTCTGTTCCGCCTTCATCGCCAAGGGCGTGCGTAAGCTGCGCCTGACCGGTGGCGAGCCGTTGGTGCGCAAGAACGTCATGTTCCTGGTGCGCGAACTCGGCAGGCACGTCCATTCCGGCGCCCTCGACGAGCTGACCCTGACCAGCAACGGCTCGCAGCTTTCGAAATACGCTGAAGAACTCGCCGATTGCGGCGTCCGGCGCATCAACGTGTCGCTCGACACGCTCGACGCCGACAAGTTCAGACAGATCACCCGCTGGGGCGAGCTGTCGAAGGTCATGGAAGGTATTGACGCGGCGCAATCGGCCGGCATCCGTGTCAAGATCAATGCCGTCGCCCTCAAGGGCTTCAACGATGCAGAAATCCCCGACATGCTCCGCTGGGCGCATGGGCGCGGCATGGACCTGACGCTGATCGAAACCATGCCGATGGGCGAGATCGACGAGGATCGCACCGACCACTACCTGCCGCTCTCCGAGATGCGCGACCGCCTTGCCGAAGAGTTCAGCCTGTCGGACATCGCCTACAAGACCGGCGGTCCGGCGCGCTATCTGGGTGTCGCCGAGACCGGCGGGCGGCTCGGCCTGATCACGCCGATGACCCATAATTTCTGCGAAAGCTGCAACCGCGTCCGCCTCACCTGCACCGGCACGCTCTATATGTGCCTCGGCCAGAACGACGCCGCCGACCTGCGCACGCCGTTGCGCGCCTCAGACGACGACGCCTACCTGTCACAGGTCATCGATGAAGCAATCACCCGCAAGCCCAAGGGCCACGACTTCATCATCGACCGCACCCGCAACAAGCCCGCCGTTGCCCGCCACATGAGCGTCACGGGCGGCTGAACCTGCCGCGGACCGGAAAAAGCCTAAAGACATCCTCGCCGCGACCAGTCCTCTTGCTCTGCAGGATGCTGCCAACGGAACAAACCTCCGCGGATCACGTTCGACTCGAACCAATCAACGCAGTCCGCGGAACGCCGCCATGTTCGCTTCCATCGAAGAAATAGTACGCAGCAGTTTCGATTGTTACCTGACGGCCGACAGGCTTCGTCTGGAAACGCTGCTCGCGCAGGATTTCACCTTCACCAGCCCCTACGACGACCATATCGATCGCAGGACGTATTTCGAGCGCTGCTGGCCGGTCGCCGGTACGTTCGAATCGTTGGAGCTGCAGCATCTCGTCGTTTCTGAAAACCGATGTTTCGTGCTTTACGACGCCACGTGGAAGAACGGAAACCGCGCACGAAACACCGAGCTTTTCGAGGTATCCGAAGGTCAAATCCATTCGGTCGAGGTGTTCTTCGGCCTACCGCCCGGCGGCCCCGTCTCCCACCTACCCGGCTGAAACGACAAAACCCGCGCCCATCCAGGCGCGGGTTTGATCTTCGTTGATGCTAACACATCAAGCCGCGTAGCTTCTGCCGTATCCCTGCGCCCGCCCGCCCGCGACAGACCGGCGCGTGCCCGTCTTGAAGCGCTCGATCTTTTCGTTGAGCGTATCTACTTGATGGCGCAGGCCGTGGATTTCGGCGGTGTTCTCCTCGACCATCGCCGCGTTCTGCTGGGTCAAGAGCTCGACCTCGTGGACGGCCTGGTTGACCTCGTTCAGACCGCGATACTGGTCGGCGGCGGCCGCTTCGATGTTGCTGACGAGCTGATGGATCGTCGAGATGTGGTCGTTGATGACGGTCAGCGCATTGCCGGTTTCCTGTACCAGCTCGACACCGCCGCGGACCTGCGCCGAACTTTCGGAAATCAGTCCCTTGATCTCGCGGGCGGCACCGGCGCAACGCTGGGCCAGTTCGCGCACTTCCTGTGCGACGACCGCGAAGCCACGGCCGGCCTCACCGGCGCGCGCCGCCTCGACGCCGGCGTTCAGCGCCAGAAGGTTGGTCTGGAAGGCGATCTCGTCGATGACGCCGATGATCGTGCTGATCTTCTCGGAGGAGCGATTGATCGCCGCCATCGCATCGATCGCCTTGCCGACGACTTCGCCGGAATGCTTGGCATAGCTGTGAGTCTCGTCAACCGAGACCGTCGTTTTGCGGGCGCTTTCGGCGGTGGAGCGGACGATTTCCGTCAGCTGGCGCAGAGCGCGCGAACTTTGTTCAAGTGCTGCCGCCTGCTGTTCCGTGCGGCGGGCAAGGTCATCGGCCGACGATGCCAGGTTGCCGGTGCCCCCAGTGATTTCGTCGGTGACCGTACGCACGTCGATCAACGTCGCGCGCAGCGCCTCGACGGCATTGTTGTAGGTCCGCGCCATGACGATGTAGTCCTCGGAGAGGTTTTCCGCCATGCCCTCCTCCAGATTGCCGTCGGCAAGCTTGGCCAGAACGTCGGAGAGAGCGTTGAGCGCCTCCATCTGCTCGGCCTCGATGCGGGCTCGCTCCTTGCGACGGCGGTCTTCCTCTTCGGCCGACAGGGTGCGGGCCGCTTCGGCTTCCTGTCCGAGCCGGACGTTCTCCACCGCATTGTCGCGGAACACGGCAACCGAGCGCACCATGTCGCCGATCTCGTCGCCGCGGTTGCGGCCTTCGATCGCAACCTCGAGATCACCTTGCGCAAGCCGCGTCATCGTCTCGGTCACCCGCTTCAGCGGTCCGCGCAGGGTTTCGATCAGCATGAGGCCGCCAATGATGGCAAGCAGCGTGCCGGCGACCATGGCGACGATCGAGACGTCGGCGGAGCGCTGGCTGTCCTTCTTGCCGGCCTCCTGGGCGCTGCTGACGAAACTTTCCAGCGTCTGGCTCGCATCGGCGACCAATGTCGAAGCCTCGGCCTTGGCGGCCTGCCAGCGGGCGCCGACGTCGATCAACTGCGCGGTGCCGGTGTCGATATCCTGAAGCGACGGTGTCAGCTTGCCGGCGAGATCGCGCAGGGCTGCGTTCTTGCCGCCCATTCCCGAGAGCTTCGTCACGCTTTCGCGCACCGCACCGATATCGGCGATAACGTTGTCGCGGCTCGCCGTGTCCAGCTTGCGATGCAGTTCGCTGATGTGCAGGCGCGTATCATCGAGGCCCTTGAAGGTCTCATTCATCAGCGCGATCAGGGTCTTCAGCAGCGAGATTTCGGCGTCCATGCCCACAAAACGCTTGGCAGCGGTATCCGAATTGGTCACCGCCTCCTTGGCGAAATCGGCCTCGTATTTGGAAAATTTAATCAGCGCCGTGCTGATGAGGCCCTTCTTGATCTCGTTGGTATCGGCACTCTTCAGAATGTCCTGGATCTTCTGTGTGTCACCCTTAACCTCGGCGATCTTCTTCAGCACCTTGTCGGAAGCGATCTTTTCGGCTTCGGCGATCTGCTTCAGGAGGTGCGGCAGCAGATTGGTGGCCTGCTGGACCTTGGCGTCCGGAGCGATTGCCATGGTCACCGGCAGGCGGAATTTCTTGATGCGTTCGGCAAGCCCCTGATAGGCAGCGGCATCGAACAGCAACGCCTTGGCGAAGGCTTCCTTTTCACCGGATTCCTTGCGCAGGATATCTATCTGCTTGAAGGCGGTGTTGCCCTGAGCCGTCATGTCGGCCAGCGCCGCATCGAGTGACGCCGTCACGCCGTCGCGCTCGGTTTTGATTGCCCAGAGCTTGTCCGCTTGGCCGCGCATCGCCGCGCCAAGCGCCACGACCGAGCTGATCTTCGCCTTATCGTCCTCCGCAGTCAGGAGGTCGTTCAGCGTGCGGATGCCGGTTTCCTGCTCATCGATCCGGCTCGTCAGCGTTGCGCGCGCCTCTTCGGTGGGGTTATCGGCGAAGCTCTGCAACCCGCTGCGCAGCGCCTGGAAATTCGAGAGATTATTGATCGTTTCGCGCGTCACGGTCATGTGGCCGTTGAGCGTGCTTGCGGTGAAATAGCCGACAAGGCCAATGCCGGCGATGAGGGCGACCAGCGGCACCACGAACAAGAGAACCTTGGTGACAATGCGAAGACGCTGCAGCGAACGATCGATCAGGGACATTCCGAACTCCAGATGTTGAGCAAATCGGACATTCCCGCCAGACTGCTCTCCCGGTGGAGAAACCGACATGCCGGCGCGCGACCATGGCGCTTGTCCGGAACGTCATCCGGTTGACTGAACGGAAATACTTGCCGTTACGTCAACCATAATCGCATCATGCGAAGGGCAGCGGAATATCGGCACGATAGGCAGCGAAGCTTAATATTTCGCCAAAAATCCCGTGGTTTAGGCGGTGGCCGCGAAATTGCGCTAAGCCTTGTTTGAACATTCTAAAATATTGATGGAAACGGCTATTCTTTCAAATCTGCCATGAAATAAGACAACCACCCGATAGGCGTTGCATAAAAGGCAAGCCGATGCTTTAGAGATAGGCAAGACCAATCCCTCGCGCTTTCGAATCGGATGCGTTCCATGGCTAGATGCCGGGTTGCATCGAGAATAGGCCAATCGAAATAATGCAATCCAACGCCAATTTTCGCGGCGCCATCTTCATGTGCCTCGCCATGGCTGGCTTCACCTGCAACGACGCCTTGGTGAAATCCGTCACGGGCGTCATGAATGCCGGCCAGATCATGCTGGTTCGCGGCTTCTTCACATCCCTCCTCGTGCTGCTGCTCGCCCGCCATTTCGGCGCGTTGCGTTCGGTCCGCCTGATTTTAAACCCCGTCATCGCGCTGCGCATCGTTGCCGAAGTCTTCGCATCCATCACCTACATTATGGCGCTCGGCCAGATCCCGCTGGCCAACGCCTCGGCCATCCTGCAAGCCCTGCCGCTCGCCGTCACCCTCGGTGCGGCGCTTTTCCTGTCGGAGCCGGTTGGCTGGCGGCGTTGGCTGGCGATCCTTGCGGGCTTCGTCGGGGTGCTGATCGTGCTGCGGCCCGGCCCCGAGGGTTTCACCGGCGCGGCACTCAGCGTGGTCGCATCGGTTGTGGGCGCGGCAATCCGCGATCTGTGCACCCGCCGAATCGATCCGGCCGTGCCGTCCCTCTTCATCTCTGTCATCACCGCCGTGGTCATCACGCTCGTCGGCGCAGCGCTTGTCGTGCCGCTCGGCGGCTGGCAACCGATGTCGCTGGTATCCGTCAGCCATCTTGGCGCCGCGAGCCTGCTGCTCCTCGTCGGCTACCAATGCATCGTGCTAGCCATGCGCAACGGCGAAATCGCCATCGTCGCGCCGTTCCGCTATACCAGCCTGATCTGGTCGATCGGCATCGGCGTCCTGTTCTTTTCCGAAGAACCTGATCTCTGGATGGTCGCCGGCGTTGCGATTATCATCACATCCGGCCTTTACGCCTTTGCCCGCGAAAACAAGCGTCGAGCAGCGGCCGTGGCACAGGAATCGGAACCAGGATCGCCGAAATGAGACAATGCAGCGGCGGAGACATTCGATGATCGCATCGGCGAGCCAAACCGCAGCTCGCCCTCCCGCCGTCATCCTGGCCGGCGGCAGGTCTTCACGCATGGGCAGTGACAAGGCTGCCGTTGCGTTGGGCGGCATGCCGCTTCTTCTCCACGTCATCGAACGCCTCACGCCTCAGGCTGTCGGCATCAGCATCAACAGCAACGCCGCCACCGGATTGGATTTCGCCTCCGGCATCGGCTTTTTTGCCGATACTGTTCCTGGCTATGTTGGCCCTATGGCGGGCGTGCTGTCCGCCATGCGCCATACGGCCAGGCAGTTTCCCGCCGCGAGCCACGTGGCGACGGTTCCGACTGATACCCCGTTCTTCCCGCATGATCTTATCGCCCGCCTTCAAGGTGCGATCACCCTTCCCACGCAGATCGCCGTCGCTTGCTCGGCGAAGGTCATGCACCCGGTCTTCGCCCTCTGGCCAGTTGATCTCGCCGGCGAACTCGAATGCTGGCTGCTGACTGACGAGAAGCGCCGGGTGCGCAGCTTCATCGAAAGCCATGCGATGGCAAAGGTCGATTTTCCGATGCTCGAAACCGCCACCGGCCCGATCGACCCCTTCTTCAACATCAACACGCCTGCGGATTTGGAAACAGCCGAACGCTGGCTGCCGCTGATCGAGGACCTGGACAGATGACGTCTCCAAAAATCTTCGGACCAAAAATCTTTGGCATTGCCGGCTGGAAAAATTCCGGCAAGACCGGCCTCGCCGTCCGGCTGGTCACGGAACTGACGCGGCGCGGCTACCGCGTCTCGACGGTCAAGCACGCCCATCATGATTTCGACATCGACAAGGTCGGCGCCGACAGCTTTCGCCATCGCGAGGCAGGCGCCCATGAGGTGACCATCGTTTCCGGCACCCGCTATGCCATCATGCATGAACTGCGCGGCGCCCCGGAACCGAGCTTTTCGGAAATCCTTGGCCGCCTTGCACCCTGCGATCTCGTCCTGATCGAGGGCTACAAGCGCGAACCGATCCCGAAGATCGAGGCGCGGCGGCTGGAGGCGCAAAACCGCGAACCGCTCGCCCCCACCGATCCGCATATCGTAGCGATCGCCGCGGATCATCCCGTCGAGGATAAAGGTCTGCACCTGTTCGATCTCAATGACACGATGGCGATCGCCGATTTCATCGAAGCCACGACGGGGCTTTCCAGAGAACCGGGCTGATGGTCGGACGTAAGCCCACCCGTTTGATTGCACCGGCGCCAACGCAAGACGGCCCGGTGCACACTGCACCGGGCCGTCCGCAAGCGTGGTTCAAGCCGCTTATTGCTAGTTCTGGGCCACCGGACGGACAAGCGGCGTCACGCGACGGATTGTCACGCGGCGGTTCTCCTGTTCGGCTTCCAGCGTGCGGACCTTGAGGAAGCGCTCGCCATAGCCCTGGGTCACCAGGTTTTCGGCCGGGATTTCGTAGACTTCCGTCAGCAGCGAGGCGACCGATTCGGCCCGTTCGTCGGACAGGACGAGGTTCGATTCGTCGCTGCCGACCGCGTCCGTGTGACCCTCGATGAAGAAGGTTTCGCCCGGATCCTTCTCGATGACCTGCAGCATGGCGTCGGCAACCTTGCGCAAGGTTTTGGCCTGCGACATCGGCACTTCGGCGCTGCCGGTCGCAAACGTGATCGTATCGAGATCGATACGGCGCACCTTGTCGCGGATACGAGCCGAGTTCCTCACCTCGTCGATCGAATAGACACGCTCGACCTGTTCCACCGGCGGCTCGGCCAGGAAGTCATAGTAATCGCGGTCAGGCTCGCTCGACGTATCGATGATGTAGTCACGAACCGGCACGCGCAGGCGCATCGGCGGCAGCTCCTCACCGACATCGTAGATCGGTGGACGGGGGCCTTCATCGACCTCCGGCGCATAGATCATCAGATATTCTCGTCCGTCCCGATCGATACGCATGCGCTGCACGATGTCACCGTAACGATTGTAGATCGTAATGATGCGCACGCCGTTCGGCCGCTCAATGACCTCGCGGGACCGGCCACGCGACAGTTCTTCATAATAGGTTTCCTGGGCATTGCGGCGCAGGCGCGGACGATCGTCGCCGCGAACGATGATCTGGTCGCCGAAATCGAGAACGGTGCGGTTATCGCGGGTCTCATCGATCCGCGGGCGGCTGCCGTCACCGCCGGTAAAGGCTTCGATCAGATCATTCGCGTTGAATTCCGGCACCCGCTCGACGCGGCGGCCTTCCTCCGTGATGCTGGCCCCCAGTTCCTCACGGGTCGGAGCGCGATCCCTGCGTCGCGACTGAGATTCCTCGTCGCTCTTCGGAACCTCGACGTTTTCCTCCTGGGCACGAGCCTGTTCACGACGCTTGCGACGCTTCTCGCGCACACTCTCGTCGCCGGCATTGTCGGCCTCCTTGTCGCTGTCGAGAACGGCGGCACCCTTTTCGACCGGCAAGACAACGGTGTCATCCGTCGCAGCCGGATCGCGAGCGATCTCCTGCTTTTCTTCGTCGGTGCGTGTATCGACGATTTCCGGGATAGGCTCGCGGCGGTCTCGCCGCTTGCGGCGGGTTTCGGTCGCCTCGCCCTCGCCATCGATCGCCGGTCGCAGTTCGCCCTCGGGAGCGGGCTGCTGAGCGTCTTCCTGTTGCTGCCCTTCGGCCTCCTGGCGCTTCCTGCGCTCGGCGCGGATCTTCGCCCGCTCCTCGGCGGTCTTGGCAGCCTCATCGTCGGCGGAAGGCTGAACCTCTTCCTGCTGCTGTTCCGCCTGCTGGCGCTTCTTGCGCTCGGCGCGGATCTTTGCCCGTTCCTCGGCAGCCTTGGCAGCCTCGTCGTCGGCTGACGGCTGGGCCTCTTCCTGCTGCTGTTGTTCGGCCTGCTGGCGCTTCTTGCGCTCGGCGCGGATCTTTGCCCGTTCCTCGGCAGCCTTGGCAGCCTCGTCGTCGGCTGAGGGCTGGGCCTCTTCCTGCTGCTGCTGCTCCGCCTGCTGGCGCTTCTTGCGCTCGGCGCGAATGCGCTGCTTTTCTTCGGCGGCCTGGCGGGCAGCCTCGTCATCGGCTGAAGGCTGGGCCTCTTCCTGCTGCTGTTGTTCGGCCTGCTGGCGCTTCTTGCGCTCGGCGCGAATGCGCTGCTTTTCTTCGGCGGCCTGGCGGGCAGCCTCGTCATCGGCGGAAGGCTGTTGTTCCTGCTGCTGTTCGGCCTCCTGCCGCTTCTTGCGGCGTTCGGCACGGCTCGGCTGCTCTTCCTGCGAGGGCTGGGCTTCCTCGGCCGGCTGTTCCTGCGATGGCTGGGCTTCCTCAGCCGGCTGTTCCTGCTGCTGTTGCTCCGCCCGCTTCTTGCGCTTCTTGCGCAGCTCTTCCGGCACCTGCTCGCCGCCTTCCACCGCGATACCATCTTCCTGCGCAACTTCAAACGGCTTCATCAGGCTATCGGCCAGTGCCGGCTGGATGGCGATCGACATCGACAGCATCGGAAATGCGACGGTCGCGAAAAGTTTGGATCGAATGGTCATATACTTCCTCCTTCAGAGGTCCTGTTTCGTCGTATTCAACCGGTAGAACGTTCCGGCCTTTTTCTTTCTTCGCCTTTTGGGCAGACCCAAGCCGTCAAAAGGCGGTCAAAAAAAGGCTACCGGCCAAATCAGCGCACGACGATTAGCGGAACCTGCATTAACTCAGCATGAATGCTCCGTTCATCTTGGGCAGACATAGGCCGGCATTGCCGGCAAGCCACCCCGGCGCATGAGAATGTTCAGAGTTTTCATGAAGAATCTGCTGCTTTCCTGTTGATTTTTTCGCGTAAAGCGTAGGAATATCCGCGCCAGCCCGACCACAACGACGGTCGGCTTATCGGCGGCCGCGAAGAAGAAAAATCGGCCGCCAGCCAACAGAGAGGATCAACATGCGTATTTCAAGACGTCTCGCCATGGCCGCTTCAGCAGCCGTACTCGCGCTGATGGCAAGCACCGCCATGGCTGCGGGCGAAAAGATCGTGATCGGTACGGAAGGCGCGTATCCGCCCTTCAACAACCTGGAGTCCGACGGCTCGCTGACCGGCTTCGACATCGACATCGCCAAGGCGCTGTGCGAAGAGATGAAGGCCGAGTGCACGTTCGTGACGCAGGATTGGGACGGCATCATCCCGGCGCTGATCTCCAAGAAATTCGACGCCATCATCGCCTCGATGTCGATCACCGCCGAGCGCAAGGAAAAGGTCGACTTCACCAACAAGTATTACAACACGCCGCCGGCCATCGTCGTCCCGAAGGACTCTCCGATTACCGAAGCAACCGAAGACGCGCTTGACGGCAAGACGCTCGGGGCCCAGTCGGCAACGACCCACTCCAATTATGCCGAAGCGCACATGAAGAAGTCGGAGCTCAAGCTCTATCCGACCTCGGAAGAATACAAGCTCGACATCGTCAACGGTCGCATCGACGGGGTGATCGACGATGTCGTCGTGCTGTCGGAATGGCTGAAGACGGCTGATGGCGCCTGCTGCAAGCTGCTCGGCACGCTGCCGATCGATCCGGTCATCAACGGCGAAGGCGCCGGCATCGCGGTGCGCAAGGGGGACGACGCGCTGCGTGAAAAATTCAACGCCGCGATCGACGCGATCCGCAAGAACGGCAAGTACAAGGAAATCAACGAAAAGTATTTCCCCTTCGACGTCTACGGCAGCTGAGCGGGTACTGCGGCCGAGCATCCCATATGCGGGAAAAACCCATATGCGGGAAACGCATTGCGCCATGACGAAAATGCAACGGCGGAAGGCTTGCCCTTCCGCCGTTTTTGTCTGACAAAGAATATATAAAAGAAGCACATCAAAAAACGCTTCAAAGGGGAATGTTCTGGCATGAGCGGATTGTTTGCCGCCCTCTCTTCGGCCGTGGCCTGGCTCGGCTCGGTGATCGACCCATTGTGTGGTCCCATCGGAATTTTTCGATTGTTCGGCTCGGGCACGCTGCTCGCCTGCGGTAATGCGGGCTGGGGGGATGAAATATCCTACGGTTTCATGATCACCGCGACTCTGGCGATCGCGACCCTGCCGGTCGGCCTTTTCGTCGGCTTCTTCATCGCGCTTGCCAAGCAGTCCGAGGAAAAATCGCTACGGCTTGCCTCCAACATTTACACCACCATCTTCCGCGGTCTGCCGGAACTCCTGACGCTGTTCATCGTCTATTACGGCCTGCAGATCCTGGTGCAGCAGTTCCTCGCTTCGCTCGGCTATCAGGGCGCGGTCGAGATCAACGCCTTCGTGGCCGGCATGATCGCGCTCGGCGTGGTGTTCTCGGCCTATTGTTCGGAAGTGCTCTTGTCGGCGTTCAAGGCCATACCGCGCGGCCAGTATGAGGCGGGCGACGCGCTCGGCTTCCATCGCGGCAAGACGATGCGGCTGATCATCCTGCCGCAGCTGGTGCGCATCGCCCTGCCCGGCCTCGGCAATCTGTGGATGGCGCTTCTCAAGGATACCGCATTGGTCTCGGTGATCGGTCTGCCGGATATCCTTCGCCAGACGGGCGTCGCCGCTCGCGTCAGCAAGCAGGCGTTCGAGTTCTTCGCCGTTGCCTGCCTTCTGTTTCTCATTCTCGCCATGCTGTCCTCCATCGTCTTCTCGGCGCTGGAGCGCTGGACCAAGCGTTCGGAGGCGGTCCGATGAGCCACGTCGAAACCATGATCCCGCCGCAACCTGCTCCACCGGGCACAGTCCGGCCCTTTACCGCACAACGCCTGATCGGCAACATTGCGCTCGGCGTCTGGCTCGCGGCAAGCGTCGGGCTCTTCCTGCTGATGGTCGATGGCTGGGACCCGGAAAAATTCGCCAAATACGGCCCGAGCTTCCTCTCCGGCCTCGGCGTCACCCTTGGAATCGTCGGCAGCTCCATCACGCTCGGAGCGATCCTGTCGCTGCCGATCGCCTTCGCACGCATGTCGAAAAACAAGATCCTGGGGTGGGCCGCCTATACCTATGTCTATTTCTTCCGCGGCACGCCGCTGATCGCCCAGCTGTTTCTCGTCTATTACGGCCTCGGCAGTTTCCGGCCGCAGATGGAAGCGATCGGCCTGTGGTGGTTCTTCCGCGACGCCTGGAACTGCGCACTGCTCGCCTTCACGCTCAATACGGCCGCCTATCAGGCGGAAATCCTGCGCGGTGCGATCCAGAGCGTGCCGCGCGGCCAGACGGAGGGCGCCGCAGCACTCGGGCTGCCGCCTCGCGTCGCCTTCTTCAAGGTCATCCTGCCGCAGGCGCTGATCGTGGCGCTGCGTCCCTATGGCAACGAGATCATTTTGATGATCAAGGGTTCGGCCATCGTTGCGATCGTCACCGTCTTCGACCTTATGGGTGAAACCCGCCGTGCCTTCTCGCGCACATTCGACTACCAGATGTATGTCTGGGCGGCGATCCTCTACCTGATCATGGTCGAGATTCTCCGCAACCTCTGGGCTTGGTTGGAAGATCGGATCACCCGGCACCTGAAACGCTGAGCCAAATGAACCTTTAGCAGCACTCAAGCGGACGTGCTGCTAAAGGCCTGATTTCACTAGATATTTATCAATTCGACGATTTTTTTAATTCCCGATTCACCAAATCAGTGCTTCAATTCCAGGGACCATCATTGAGCAGAATGGGGTCCAAAATGACAAATGAACTCGAACTGCAACTCAAGGGTTACGGGCTAACGACGGCCCAAATCCTCTACCGTATGCCCGATCATCCGAGCTTCCTGCAAACCTATATCTGGCAGCACTATGATATCGCGCCAGATTTTCCCGAAATGAAGAGCTTCCTCAAATTCTGGCAGGAATCGCTTGAAGGTCCGCTGCATTCGGTGCGCTACGTGCACCGGAAGCTGATCTCGGCTTCCGACTGGCGGGCGCTCAAGGGCGAGTTCATCATCAACTGATCGCTCGCCCCGAAGGAAATTTACACCGACCGGGTAATGCCGCCGTCGATGCGGATGTTCTGGCCGGTAATATAGCCGCCGCGGTCGGTCGCAAGAAGCGCCACGAGTTCGGCCACTTCCTCCGATGTGCCATAGCGCCCCATCGGAATGCGCTGGCGCCGTTCCTCGGTCTCCGGCAGGCTGTCGATGAAGCCCGGCAGTACGTTGTTCATGCGGATGTTGTCGGCCGCATATTTGTCGGCAAAAAGCTTGGTGAAGGCGGCAAGGCCTGAGCGGAAAACGCCGGATGTCGGAAACAGCGGGTCCGGTTCGAAAGTGGCATAGGTTGAAATATTGACGATGCTGCCGGATTTCTGCTCCAGCATGATCGGTGTCACCAGCCGTGTCGGCCGCACGACATTCAGGAAATAAACGTCCATTCCCTTGTGCCAGTCCTCGTCCGTCAATTCCAGCACCGGCGCGCGTGGCCCATGCCCGGCTGAATTGATCAGAGCATCCACCCTGCCCCATTTGCCATAGGCGGCGTCCACCAGCCGCTTCAGATCGTCGTTGGACTGGTTGGAACCCGTCACCCCGACGCCGCCAAGCTCGTTGGCCAGCGCCTCGCCCTTTCCGGAAGAGGAAAGAATCGCGACGCGGTAGCCCTCCGCCGCCAGCCGTCGCGCCGATATAGCCCCCATGCCCGACCCGCCCGCAGTGATGATTGCAACCTTCTGATCCGTCATCGTCGTCTCCTCATGTCAATGAAGGCGCGATAAAATCAGCAGTTGTCGCCAATCACAATCAAGAAATCCTGCACATGCAATCAGCGGATATTGTCTACAGCGCCGCGCGTCAAACATGACGCGCAGAGGACGCGGTAGCGCTTTGTTTCCGATTCAAAGAATTATGCAGGAGAGCGGATCAGACATGAACCTCGCCATGTGCCAGTTCGCCCTCGCCCGGCTCCTTGTGAAGCGTAAAATAGGCGATTGCAGCGTAGAACAGGGCGACCAGGCCGAACACCAGCCAGCCGGAAACAGGCCCGAGCGCCGCATTGGTAGCCACCTCCGAAAGGGAGCGTACGTGCCGTGTCTGGCTACCATCGGGCTGCAGAACTGGCGACGAGATCTTCAAGGCCCAGGCCAAGAGCAGGATCAGGTACATCCAGCAATAATTGCGCCGCAACCGCCGGCAGACGGCCGCGCGATAACTCATCAGGAAGGCCGGCCGCCGCAGGCTGTCGGCGATCGGCGTAGCCCAGTTCACCTTGAACGGCGCTTGTGGACAGAGGACCTGCGCAAAATAGCCGCGTTCCATTCTGCGAACGCGGGCGCGATAGACATCGAAGAAGCGGTATCGCCGCGCTTCGATGAACAGAAGCAGCGAGATGAGCAGCATCGCGAACAGCAGCACCCCGTGATGAGAGGTCGGCGTTGAAAGTGAAACCGAAAGCAATGCCGCGGCTACGGTGATCGCCCAGTTCGACGTCCGGTCGATGCGGTCGCGCCAGCCGGCCATGCGGCCGATTTCGCCGCGATAGTAGTGGACGAGGGCCGTGATGGTCTCCGGTGGCGTTGCCGGCAAGGGTGGGCTTTTCGCCTCGCTGTCGTCCTTCAGCAGTTCGACCGGGCTGAGTTCGTCCATGACCATTTCCTCCGGGACTTTTTGTTATTGGACCCATCATGCGCTCAATTTTGGCCACGATAAACGTTTTTCACCCTCAAAATGCCCTGAAAAGCGGCTTCTCGCATTGCCAAAAGAACGGGGCGGCCGTAAGACGCGGCCATGCAGAAGATCGATGAAGAAGCCCTCGCCGAAGCCTATAACCGCGCCCTTGCCCTGGAGAAATCCGGCAATGTCGATGCGGCCGTGAAAGCTTATGAGGAAGTGCTGGCGATCGATCCGGAAGATCACGGCGGCGCGGCCGTTCGCATCGCCTCGCTCGGCCGTGGCGAGACGCCCGACAAGGCGCCGGAGGCCTATGTCACCACTCTCTTCGATCAGCACGCGGATGTCTTCGAGGACGTGCTGGTCGAGCAGCTTGACTATCACGTGCCGATGATGGTGCGTCAGCGCCTGCAATCGCTGGGGCTCGGCCCGTTCGGGCGGGTCCTCGATCTTGGCTGTGGCACCGGCCTGACCGGCGGCGCGCTGCGCGACATGGCAGACGATATCACCGGCATCGACCTTTCCGAAAACATGGTCGAGGTCGCCCACGAGAAGGACCTCTACGAGACGCTCTATGTCGCCGAGGCCGTCGACTTTCTCGAGGACAATGACGACGAGCCGTTCGACCTGATCACCGCGACCGACGTTCTGCCCTATCTCGGCGCGCTCGAAGCGCTGTTCTTCGGCGCCGCGGAAAACATGAACCCGGGCGGCCTGTTCATCTTCTCAAGCGAAACCCTACCCGCGGAAACCTTCGCCGGCCGCACCTTCATGGTCGGCCCGCACCAGCGCTTCGCCCACGCCGAAACCTACGTCCGCGAACGCCTCGACGCCATCGGCTTCGACATTGTCGAACTCACCGACATCGTCGTGCGCATGGAAGAAGGCGAACCGATCGCCGGCCATCTGGTGATTGCAAAGCTGCGGAGCTGACCGCGTTCCTTTGTCGTGGACCTGGGGCATCTTCCGGCAGCTGACATGAGCAGGTAAAAAAAAACGGCGCCACGCATGCGCCGTTTTTTCTTTTATGCCGCCGTATCTATCAGCTCGCCCGGCCGTTCCAGATGATGTCGCCGACGGTCAGTTTTTTCGGAATGATCTGCAAATCGTAGAATTCGTCGGCCAGCGCCTGCTGATAGGCGGCGGCCTCCGGCCCGACGGTCGATACCGCCGCAAGGGTAAAGCCCTTGCGCGTCAGCGCTACCCGCTGGATATCCTCCGGCACGCCATTAATCTTGGAAAGCGCCGAGACGGTACCGTCGAGGTCACTCTGCGCGGCGGCACCCACCTTGGCCAATTCGTCGAGGATTTCGAGAAGAACGTCGCCGTGCCCGGCGGTAAAATCGCCGTTGCTGAGGAAATAGCTCCAGCTGTCGGCGATCCCTTCGGCGCTGGTCAGAACGCGGGTCTGCGGGTTCTTTTCGGCGACCGCATAGTAGGGATCCCAGATCGTCCAGGCATCGATCTGGTTGCTGGCAAAAGCGGCCGCCGCATCCGAAGGCGAAAGGTCAGCCGCCTCGACATCGGCGATGCTCAGTCCTGCCGTGCGCAGCGCCTTGACGGTGAAGTTATGGGCGCTTGAGCCACGCTTGAACGCTACCCGCTTGCCCTTCAGGTCGCCGATCGACTGGACCGGCGAATCCTTGTGCACGAGGATGGCAGAGCCGGCGGATGAGCCCCTGTAGGTCCCGGCATAGAGAAGGTTGCCACCGGCAGCCTGCGCGAAAAGCGGCGGAACATCCCCGGTCGGGCCGAAATCGATCGCGCCGGCGCCGAGCGCCTCAAGCAGCGGCGGGCCGGAGGAGAACTCGGCCCAAGTGACGGTAATGCCGCGTTCGGCAAAGCGTTTCTCAAGCGCGCCCGTTCCCTTGGCGAGCGCCAGAACGCCGTTCTTCTGCCAGCCGAGCCGCAGTTCTGTCAGCGGTTCGGACGCGGCGCGGCCGGTACCTGGCAGCGTCGCCGCGAGTGCGGCAGTCCCGAAAAGCGATAGTGTCTGTCGGCGTGTGAACATGATGGATCCCTCTCGATGTTGGTCGGCGCACTACAGCGGCGCTACTGCCATCAAGGTTGATGTAATCTATGAAAACTATATACAATATAAATATCAAAAACGAGCGGAATACTGGAAAAGCCGATCCGCAAACTCTCGTCAGGCAAAAAATCATTCTGCCCGCACTACCGCTCGTACCACAGGTGACGGTGTCCGGGATGCCCACTCTTGCCCTGACGCCGCTGGGCCCTATCATTCTCGAATGGACTTTGTTGAAGCCTTTCAGCGCGTCGGCGTGGCGCTCGCCATCGGCCTCCTCGTGGGCTGTGAGCGGGGTTGGCAGGACCGTGACGTGCCCTCGGGCGGCAGAACCGCAGGTATCCGCACATTCGGACTTTCAGGCTTCCTCGGCGGGCTTGCCGGCTATATCCAGACACTCGCCGGACCCATCCTGCCTGCGGTGCTTCTGCTCCTCTTCGGCGCCGCCTTCGTTGTTTTCAAACTGCGGGAGGCCGAGGCGGATGAGGATTATGGCGCCACCACTGTCGTTGCCGCCTTCGTCGTCTTCGCGCTTGGAGTGATAGCGGTCGTCGGCGACGTGCGGGCTGCGGCGGCCGGTGGAGTCGTAACCACCGCGTTGCTCGCTGCCAAGCGCAACCTCCACGGTTTTCTGGAGAAATTGACCTGGCTGGAGATCAGGGCAGCCCTCATTCTCCTGGCCATGACACTTGTCGCCCTGCCGCTGCTGCCGAATGAGACCATCGATCCCTGGGACGCCTTGAACCCCTTCGCTCTGTGGCTGTTGACGGTCACGATCGCCGCCATTTCCTTCGCTGGGTATGTCGCCATCCGTGTTGCCGGACCCACTCGCGGCATCCTGTTTGCCGGCGCCGCCGGCGGATTGGCCTCCTCGACGGCGCTGACGCTCTCCTTCGCCCGCTTCGCCGCCGAAGCACCGGAAAGTGCCCGACATCTGGGCTCCGGCGCCACCATTGCCGGGGCTTTGTCGCTTATCCGCGTCCTCGCTATCGGCGCCGCCCTGGCACCTGTCCTTCTGATACCGCTGGCGAGTGCGCTGGCACCCGCCGTGCTGGTCATGCTGGCTGCAAGCTTCTTGATCGTCCGCCGTGGTAACGGCAAGCAAGGCGCGCCGGATCTTCAACTCGAGAACCCGTTCGAGCTTGGCGAGGTGCTGCGTTTCGGCGCCCTGCTAGGCGTCGTCATCGTGGTTTCAAAGGTTCTGGTCGAGAGGATCGGCCAAACCATGCTTTTTGCGGTCGCGGCCGTATCGGGGCTTATGGATCTGGACGCCATCACGCTTTCGACGGCACGTATGGCAGGGACGTCGGTCGATCTTCCTACCGCCGTCGCGGCGATCCTGATCGCGGCCGTGATCAATCTCATGACGAAAGTCGTGCTGGCATTCACGGCTGGCGGCAAGGGACCCTACGCCACAACACTTGGTTTGGCGACGCTTGCGGCGATCGCTGCTGGCACAGTCGGCTATTTCACCCTGGGCTCATTTGTCCCGGCAACCTGATGGCCTACCGCGTATTTTCAGGAAATGCGGCCGCACAAGCGGGGCCTCCCTTCCACCTCCGGACCATTTCCGCTAAATCTCTCGCGATACGCGCTACAGGAGCATTCGCAATGGCAAAAGTCGCTTTCATCGGTCTCGGCGTCATGGGCTATCCCATGGCCGGTCACCTCAAGACGCGCGGCGGGCATGACCTGACCGTCTATAACCGCACCGCCGCCAAGGCGGAGAAATGGGCGGCAGAATTTGGTGGACGCGCGGCCGCGACACCTGCCGAAGCGGCGGATGGACAGGATTTCGTTTTCTCCTGCGTCGGCAATGACGACGACCTTCGCTCCGTCACGATCGGAAAGGATGGTGCGTTCGAAACCATGAGGAAAGGCGCGACCTTCATCGACAATACGACGGCATCGGCCGAAGTCGCCCGCGAACTCGATGCGGCCGCGACGGCTGGCGGCTTCCATTTCATCGACGCCCCAGTGTCGGGCGGCCAGGCCGGCGCCGAAAACGGCGTTCTGACGGTGATGTGCGGCGGCGACCCCGATGTCTTCGAAGGCGCCAAACCCGTCATCGACGCCTATGCCCGCATGGTCGGCTTGATGGGCCCCGCAGGCTCCGGTCAGCTGACCAAGATGGTCAACCAGATCTGCATCGCCGGCCTCGTCCAAGGGCTCGCTGAAGGCATCCATTTCGGCAAGAAAGCCGGCCTCGACGTCGAGAAGGTTATCGAGGTCATCTCCAAGGGTGCAGCCGGTTCCTGGCAGATGGAGAACCGCCACAAGACCATGATCTCCGGCAAATACGACTTCGGCTTCGCCGTCGACTGGATGCGCAAGGACCTCGACATCCTGCTCGCCGAGGCCCGCACCAACGGCGCCAAGCTCCCCGTCACCGCCCTTGTCGATCAGTTCTATGCCGACGTGCAGGGGATGGGGGGCAATCGCTGGGACACATCCTCACTGCTGGCGCGGCTGGAAAAATGACGCTGTCGCCGTCCTCCCCGGCAGATGCGGTGATCGCCCATCTGCAGTCGCTGCGGAGGGAGGAAAAACGTGCCGGGATGGCGCGTTTTGGCATCGAAACCACGGCGGCGCTCGGCATCTCCAATGCCGACCTGCGGCGCGTCGCGCGAAAAATCAAGCTCGATCATGGTCGCTCGCTCGCCCTATGGGACAGCGGCATCCGCGAGGCACGGCTGCTTGCGAGCTTCACCGGGGAGCCGGGAAAGCTGACCCTCAAGACGGCCAGGCAATGGGCCGGCGATTTCAACTCCTGGGAAATCGTCGATGGGGTCGCCGATCTCTTTGTCGACGCCCGGCTGGAGAACACGCTTATCCCGGAATTTGCCGCCGACGAGCGCGAATTTGTCCGACGATCGGCGTTTGCAATGATCGCCGTCGGTGCCGTTCACCTGAAGGACGAGCCGGATGATACCATTCTCGCCTGGCTTGCCCTGATCGAAGCCCATGCCGGCGACGAACGCAATTTCGTGAAAAAAGCGGTGAACTGGGCACTCCGCCAGATCGGCAAGCGCAGCGTCCGATGCCATGGCCCCGCCCTGTCGCTGGCCAGCACGCTTGCGGCAAGCTCAGACCGGACAAAGCGGTGGATCGGCAGGGACGCCGCCCGCGAGTTGACGAGCAACGCCGTCCTGCAGAAGCTGAAGGTCTGACCGCTGCGCCGCCTCACTCCTCGCTCGACTTGGCCTGTTCGATCTGCATGTAGTCGAGCGGCAGTTGCGTCGTGTATTTGATCTGCTCCATCGCGAAGGCGGAGGAGACGTCGCGTATTTCGATCTTGGCGATCAGGCGCTTGTAGAAGGCGTCATAGGCCGCGATATCGGGCACCACGACGCGCAGCAGATAGTCCACATCGCCGCTCATGCGATAGAACTCCACCACTTCGGGAAACTCACCGACCACTTCCGAAAAACGCTTCAACCATTCGATGGAATGGGTGTTGGTGCGGATCGAGACAAAGACCGTGACCTTGGTGTTGACCTTCACTGGATCAAGCAGCGCCACGCGGCCGCGAATCACGCCGTCCTCTTCCATTTTCTGAATCCGGCGCCAGCACGGCGTGGTGGACAGGCCGACCTTCTTGGCGAGGTCGGCAACGGCGAGTGTGGAATCTTCCTGCAGAAGACGCAGGATTTTGCGGTCAAGACGATCCATGGAAAAGCCCCTTCGAATATTTTTCTCTCTATAACGCGAAAAAAGCCAAATGGAAGAAAATTGTTTCAGGAAATCAAATTTTTGACCCGCTCGCGCAAGACCGGCAACACCTCCGCCTCGAACCACGGATTCCTCTTCAGCCAACCGGTGTTGCGCCAGCTCGGATGCGGCAAGGCGAGCACCGCCGGACCGGTGTTGGAGCCCAGATATGTCCGCCAGTTGCGCACCGTCTCGGTCATCGTCGCGGCGCGGCGGTCGCCCAGGTGCCAGCCCTGCGCATATTGGCCGATGGCAAGCACAAGCTCGATCTGCGGCATGGCATCCATAACCACTTGCCGCCATCGCGGTGCGCATTCCCGGCGCGGCGGCAGGTCGCTGCCCTTGTCGTCATAACCCGGAAAACAGAAGCCCATCGGCACGATCGCAAATAGGCCCGGATCGTAGAATTCGTCCCGCGTCACATCGAGCCACAGGCGTAGCCGGTCGCCGGAAGCATCGTTGAACGGCAGCCCGCTCTCGTGGACGCGCAGGCCCGGCGCCTGGCCGCAGATCAGGATGCGCGCCGTCGGCGAGATCACCGCGACCGGCCGCGGCTCATGCGGCAGTTGATGGTCAGGCCCGCGTGCCGGGGCGTCCCGACAGATCCGGCAGGCGGCGATTGCCGCACGCAAATCCGCCAGATCATCCCTTGCTTCGTCCATCATTCCCAAGCCTTGAAAGCTACGTCTTAAACCACGCGCCAAGCCGCACCATCACCGTGCCCAGCCAGCCGTCCGGTATATGGGGCGCCTCATCCATTCCGCCATGGGTCCGGCGCCATGTCCGCGGCGCATCGAACGTGCCAGACCATATCCCAAGTCTTTTCGCTCGCGCGCCCTTTTCCTCCACCTCGTAGTCCCCAAAGGCAATGGCATAGCCCGCGCCGACCATCGCGGCATTGAGGTCCCGGCTGCCCGACGAGCACACAGCAAGAAGACGGCCGTAGCGGTCGCTGCCCCCAGCTTCGCACGTCGTCGTCGCATCGCCGATCAGAGCGACCAGGTGGGCCTTAGCCTCTTTACCACAAGGCCACGGGCGGGTATCGCGCTGACAGACCTGCCGGAGTTCCGGCGCATCGATACCGACAAGCCGGATGCGTTTGCCGTCAAGGACCAGGGTGTCACCATCGATGACCTTTACCGGCCCTGAAACCTCCTGCCCCGCGGTGTCCAGACGCATGACGACAAGACCGAGAAAGAGCAGGATCGTCGCAGTCAAAAGCAAATCGCGGAGGACGCTCGCCAGACGTGTCATGGTCATCCTCAATGCCGTAGACGATGACATCACGTTACGGAAGGCACCTCTAAAAACAAGAAATCTCAGCAACTTCTTAAGGATTCTCTCTTATAGTTCAATGAATTCCGTTAACGCGTTTGAGATCATGAGTAAGGGCGTCAGCACCTCGACCGACAAGATCATTGTCGACAAGTCGCGCAGCCATCGCAACACGGCTGTGTCGAAAGCGGTGCGCACGACCCGCGAACGGCTGCAGGTCGGCCCGTCGAACGTCTCCGGGTTCGCCCGGGAAATGCTCGGGCTTCACGTCGATGCGATGCTGCAAGGCGCCATCGCCATGCCGCTCTTCCTGTTTCTGGTAACCGGCGTCGGCGTCTATCTCTCGCAAACCCTCGACATTATCGCCTGGGGCCTGATGACGCTCTGCGTCCATGCCATCGGAATTCTCCTCGCGCGCCGCGCCAGGGCCCGGGAGATCCCCGCAGAGAAAGTGTCCTACTGGCGCCGCCGCTTGCTGATCGTCCAGGTCGGTCTCGGCATCTGCTGGGCAGCTTTCATGCTTCAGGATTGCGATAGTTGCGGCGAGGTCAATTTCGGGTTCTATCAGGGCGCCGTGCTGTTGATTGCGCTTGCCGCAACGGCGATGGGCACCTTCCTGCTGCGCGATGCCCTGCTCTTCACCTTCATTCCGGTCATGCTGGTGCTCGCCGGCCTGACGCTCAAGACCGGCAGCCCCGGCTACATGGCTTTGACCGCAGTTGTTTCGACGTCGCTGATCTTCCTCGTCTTCATGACGAACCGCCTGCACCGTTCGAACATCCATATTCTGTCGATGCAGTCCGAAAAGGACGACCTGATCGCCGAACTCGAAGTCGCCAAGTCGATGTCGGACGAAGCGCGGCGCCGCGCCGAGGAAGCAAACCTCGCGAAATCCCGCTTCCTTGCCTCGATGTCGCACGAGCTGCGCACGCCGCTCAATGCCATCCTCGGCTTTTCCGAGGTCATGTCGACGGAAGTGCTCGGGCCGCTCAACAATCCGATCTACAAGGAATACACCGGCGACATCCATCGCTCCGGCCAGCACCTGCTCGACCTGATCAACGAGATCCTCGACCTGTCGCGCATCGAGGCCGGAAAATACGACCTCAACGAGGAAGCCATCCATCTGGTTGAGATCACCGAGGATTGCATCGGCATGGTGCAGCTCCGGGCCCGCACCAAGAACATCAACATCACCGAGCAGTTCGAATACGGCATGCCAGCGGTCTGGGTCGATGAGAAATCGATGCGCCAGGTGACGCTCAATCTCTTGTCGAACGCCGTCAAGTTCACGCCGTCCGGCGGCGAAATTTCCGTGAAGGTCGGCTGGACGGCGGGCGGCGGGCAGTACCTCTCCATCAAGGACAACGGACCAGGTATCCCCGAGGACGAGATCCCCGTCGTGCTCTCGGCTTTCGGCCAGGGCTCGATCGCCATCAAGAGCGCCGAACAGGGGACCGGCCTCGGCCTGCCGATCGTTCAGGCGATCCTTGCCAAGCACAATGGCGACTTCATCCTGCGCTCAAAGCTGCGCGAAGGCACCGAAGCCATCGCCATCCTGCCGTCAAAGCGCGTATTGCAAAGCATTCCGGCCGTCGAGGATGCACCGGCTATCGCGCGGCGCCGCAAAAGCTTCGCCTGAGTCTGCAAGCCGTCGAACCCGAAAGGGCCCTGCGACCGCGTCAATCTGCCAGCACATGCGCCGGGCCGTGGACGCTGATCCGGACCAGAGCGCCCGGCCCCGGAATGTCGAAACCGACACATTTGATCGATAGGAAATCCGGCATGGCGCGGTCGGTGCGATCGATCCGGACCAGCACCATGCAATCGCCGCCGCCGAACTCCACATCGTCGACGTGTCCGACCGGCCCTTCCGATCCCGCAGTCGCTGTCGTCAGCCTAATCTGTTCGGGGCGCAGCATGATCGTCGCTCGCCCCTTCTTCGATCCGGGCTCCACGACCAGTGAACCCAGAACGCAGTCCGCGCGGCCCGAGACGATATTCGCGTCGAGCAGAATGGCCTCGCCGAGAAAGGTTGCCGTTTCGCGGTCACGCGGCTTTCCGTAGAGCGCGCGCGGCGACCCGAACTGGACAAGTCGCCCCTGTCGCAGCACGGCCACCTGATCGGCGAAGGACAGCGCCTCGGCCTGATCATGCGTCACCAGGATCGCCGTCGTCCCGGCGGCGCGCAGCACCCGCGCCACCGTGCGCCGCATCGTATCGCGCAAGCCGGTATCGAGCGCCGAGAAGGGCTCGTCCAGCAACATCAGCCGGGGCTTCAGCGCGAGCGCCCGCGCCAGTGCGACACGCTGCTGCTGCCCCCCGGAAAGCTGATGCGGACGCCGTGCCGCCATGATGCCGTCAAGCTCGACCATTTCCATCAGCTCGGCGATCCGCTTGTCACGGTCCGCGGCCTTCTTGGCCAACCCGAAACCGATATTGTCGGCCACCGTCAGATGCGGGAAGAGCGCCCCGTCCTGCGAAACGATGCCGATGCCGCGCTTGTGGGCCGGCACGAGCACACCCTTGCCGGCCAGCGCTCGTCCGTCCAGGATCAGCGAGCCGACATCGGGCGTCTCGAAACCGGCGATGATGCGCAAAAGCGTCGTCTTGCCGGAGCCGGAGGGGCCGACGATCGCCGTGCGGCCGCCCGCCTCGATCTTCATGTCGATCGCGTCCAGTGCCAGTGTCGGCCCGTAGGATTTCCCGATGGCGTCGATGGTCAGAAACGTCATTGCCCGACTGCCCGTCTGGATTGGATGTAAAGGAGGAAGGTCAGCGGCAGAGACAAAATCACCATCATCACCGCATAGGGCGCCGCCGCGACATAGTCGATCTCGCTGGTGAGCGACCAGAATTTGGTGGCCAAGGTCTCAACGCCGGTTGGCGACAGCATCAACGTTGCCGTCAGTTCGTTGGTGATGCCAAGCGCCACCAATGCCGTACTTGCCGCAACGCCGGGTGCTGCCAGCCGCATCGTCGTCTGGCGAACCGCCTGGAACGGGGTGCGCCCCAATGCCATCGCGGCGCGCTCGAGTTCGACCGGGGCCTGGGCGATACTGGTGCGCAGGCCGACCATGGCGCGGGGGAGGAACAGCAGCACATAGGCAAGAAACAGCGTCGCGAATGTCTGGTAGAGCGGCAGGATCAGCCGCACCGTGATCGTCACCAGCGCCAGCGCCACGACGACGCCGGGAAGCGATCCGACATAATAATGACAGGCTTCGAAAATCCGTTGCAGCCGGCCGGGCGCGCGCACCGACAACCAGGCCATCGGCGCAGCAGTGATCGTCGCCATAACGCCACCGGCGACGGCCAGCACGATGGTCTGCCCGAACGCGCTACCGACAAGATCGATCCGCCAGATCTCGGCACCGCCGATATAAAGCCAGCGCGTCAAGGTGACGAAGGGCACGCCGATGGCAAGCGCCATCGTCACGATGTTGAGCGCAAGCGCCGGAACCGCCATGAAGCCGAGCCGCCGCCTGTCCGCCGGCCGTGCAGCACCTGAACCGACACGGGCATAACGCTCGCCGCCACGCACAATCAGCTCAATACCGAGAAGCAGCAGGCAGCAGGAGACGAGAACGCCGGCAAGCATGTTCGCTGCCGGGCCGTTGAAGGCCGACTGGAACTGATCGACGATGGCGGTCGAGAACGTGTCAAAGCGGATCATCACGTAGAGACCGTACTCGGCCAGAAGATGGAGGCCCACGAGCAGCGAGCCGCCGCAGATCGCCAGTCGCAACTGCGGCAGGATGGTGCGAAAGAAGACCTGCCACGGATTGAGCCCGAGCGAGGCTGCCGCATCCTCGATCGCCGGGTCGAGACGCCTGAGTTGCGCGGCAACCGGCAGATAGAGAAACGGGAAATAGGCAAGCACCGAGACCAACACGCCGCCCGGCAAGCCGTGCAGGCCGGGAAACAGGCTGATCCAGGCATAGCTGTGCACGAAGGCTGGGACCGCGAGCGGCGCCACCGCAAGCCACGCCCAGAGGCGTACACCGGGCAGATCGGTCCGCTCCGTCAGCCAGGCGAGCGCGACCGAAAGCACGATCGTCAGCGGAATGGTGCAGAGTTCAAGCAGTGCCGTGTTGATCATGAGATCGCCGACGCGAGCACGGAAAATCAGCTTTGACGCGGTTTCCCAGCCGGTCTGGACGGTGATCCAGGCGATGAAGCCGAGCGGCATGAGGCTGAGGAGCGAAACGAGGGCCGCAAGAATTGTGACCCAGAGGTAGGGAACCCCTGCACGTCCTCTGGCGGCAACAACCAGCCGCCGCAGGGCGGAGATGGATTCGACGTGAAACGCAGTGGCACTCAATATCTCTGCCTTCAAACCAAAAGAATATTCGCAGCCGCCCGTCCCGAACCGCTGCGAACATCACCGGTAGTTCCGATCACATACCTAACCGGAGCGTTCCGTTCAGGTTTAAGCCCTGCCTATCATAGCAGACCGGCCGCCGTCATCAGGTCTGTGACTTTTGCGCTGTTGAGCGTCGCCGGATCGACCTTGGGATACTGCAGATCGGAGAGTGCCGGCAGCGCCGCGTTCGATGCTTCGCCATTGCCGATGGCATATTCGAAAGAGTTGCCGTCGCGCAGGATCGCCTGCCCGCCCTTGCCTGTTACCCAGGCGAGGAACTTCTGGGCATTTTCCTTGTGCTGGCTGGCAGCAAGCACGGCTCCGCCGGAAATGCTGACGAAGGCGCCTGGATCCTCGTTCTTGAAATAGTGCAACGCGACGTTCTTGCTGTTCTCGCCGGTCTTCGCCTGGTCGCCGAAATAATAGTAGTGATAGATCACCGCGCCCTCGACTTCGCCGGCATTGACCGCCTTCATCGCCGTCGAGTTGCCCTTGTATGCGGTGAAGTTTTCCTTCATCGACGTGAGCCAGGAGGCCGTCACCTCCTCACCCTTCAGCGACAGAAGCGCGCTGACGATCGCCTGGAAGTCGGCGCCTGATGGCGACGCTGCCCAGCGGCCCTTCCAGCTTGGATCGGCAAGATCGAGCATCGATTTCGGCAGCTTGTCTTCGCTCAGCTTGGTCTTGTCATAGGCAAATACGGTCGAGCGGGCGGCAACGCCGATCCAGTGGCCGTTCGACGGGCGGAAATTCTCAGGCACCTGCTTGAGCGTGTCGGCGGCGACCGGCTCGAACAGGCCCG
>UCOA01000107.1 GCA_900474095.1 Hyphomicrobiales bacterium
GATCTGGGGATCAAGAGCAAGGTCTGGGTTAACCGCGGCCATGAGCCAGCCAACCCCTTCTACGAATACACAGAAATCCGCGATGTGACACATCTGCCGGGCGTTTTCGGTCTTTGAGTGCCGAGGATGGGCCGGGGCCTTGCTGCTCTGCGCCCATTCTTTTGCTCGCTGCGAGCGAGCTGGCTGAACACGCGAAGAATAGAACCTGCGTGTCCCTGGGCAGCGGTATCTGCCGACGCATCAAGAACAACCATATCCAACAAGCGAGGATCTTCGAATTGGGTACTTGTAGTGATCTGGTCCCCGATGAAGAAGCAGGTCAGCCCAAGGGCCCTGTGACCGCAGGACGTGACCATCCTCCGTATGCGTCCGCTTCAACCGAAGCGTATTTTCGCGCCGCCGCCGCTATGCTGGCCATGCCGCCGGGCTGCGAACCTGACATGTCGGCAGCACTACTGAAGCGCCACTACGGATTGACGGGATCGATTGCGACATTATCCTCCGAGGTCGAGCGCACGGTTGAGGTCAACCCGGCGGACCGCCGCCGGCTGATCCTGAAGACGTCGATAAGACCGGAGGCGGTCGACAGCTTTCGTTTCCAAACGGCCGCTATAGCTGGCCTACAAGGGGCGGCGGGCTTCGTTGCACCCGAAGTGCTCCGCACGAGCAACGGCGCATTGATGTTTGAGCAAGATGGGGTATGCGGGTACTTGCAGACCCGGATTGAGGGCATTCCGCTGTACCAGGCGACGCCAACTCCCGACCTGCTCTTTCGAACTGGTAGTGCTCTCGCCGCGCTGGACTTAACTCTTGAACGGGTCAGTGTGCCCGCAGTCCACCGCCCCATACTTTGGCATGTCGGTTGCTGGTCCAGATTGATGGAACTGGAGCAATACCTGCCATCCAGGACCATTGCCGATAGTGTGCGTGTCGCGATGGCGGAGTATGTGGAGTTTATTGAGCCACAAATCTCGAATGTGGTGTGGCAAGTAACTCACAATGATCCCAGCCCATTCAATATGATGGTGACCGGCCAGGGAATGGGTTTCATCGATTTTGGCGATGGCTGCTGGAGCCCCAGGATCCAGGATCTGGCGATCGCAGCAAGTCACGTCGTAAAGGATCCGACCCTTCCCTTGGGTGGGGCTGAACATCTTATTTCCGGCTACGCCTCTGTCATTCCGCTTTCCGCGCTGGAAGCAAAACTGCTGGTCGGACTGATGCGGGCCCGACAAAGCGCATTGATCCTGGTCAACTATTGGCGATCCCACCTTTTTCCGGCCGACGCCCAGTACATCAAAAAGAATGTCGCACGCGCCGAGCACGGCCTTGCTATCTTATCACCTCTGGGTGTCGCAGCGGGCGAGGGGGCAGTTCACGCTGCAATATCGTGGTCCCGGCCGTAACGTCCTTTCGGTTCAGTCGACCGGACGGTCGCCAAAAAAGACGAACCGCAAATTGATCAAGGTACTCTCTCAAGCAGGTTGAAGCACATGTCCACAGACCTCATGCCAAATCGCTACGTACCCGGTGAAGCTCATCTTCCTACGCGCGAGTCCGAGCTTATTGCCCGCCGAAACAACGTTCTTGGGGCCTCTTATCGACTCCAGTATCGCAGGCCCGTGCATTTCGTTCGCGGCGAAGGCATGTGGCTCTACGATCCTGACGGCCGTGCCTATCTTGATTTCTATAATAACGTGCCGTCTCTCGGACACTGCCACCCAGAAGTAAACGCCGCAATGGCTGAGCAGGCGGGCCGGATAAGCGCCAACACGCGCTATCTCGAGCCAAAGCTTGTCGACTATGCCGAGCGATTGGTCGATACTTTCCCAAACGAGCTCGACCGGGTGGTTTTTACTTGTACGGGGAGTGAATCCAACGATCTGGCCCTGCGTATCGCGCGATTTGCGAGCGGCAACGAAGGCGTGATCGTGTCGACCTATGCGTATCACGGCACCAGTGCAGCGGTCGCCGCGGTTTCCCCGAACCTGGGCGACGCGGTCAAGCTCAGTCCATTCGTGCGCATGATATCCCTACCCGGGCCAGCGGGCGTGCCGGAAGCCCAAGCTGCAGACTTTTTCGATGCACAGATTCGTTCGGCCATTATGGATCTGAACCGTCGTGGCATCGGCGTCGCGGCCCTGCTCATCGACAGTATTTTTTCCAGCGATGGCGTATGGGTCGATCCGCCTGGATTCATTGCGGGTGGACTTGCGGCGGTGCGGGAGGCAGGTGGTCTCGTCATCGCCGATGAAGTTCAACCGGGCTTTGGGCGAACTGGCGCGCATATGTGGGGTTTTGAGCGGCACGGGATCGTTCCGGATCTTGTCACCCTCGGCAAGCCGATGGGTAATGGATTTCCAATTGGCGCTGTCGTTGGTCGCAGAGCACCGATGGACCAATTTGGTGCCACCTCTCGCTATTCAAACACCTTCGCCGGAAATACAGTTGGAATAGCGACGGCGGACGCCGTGCTAACGATCCTGCAGCGTGACCATATCCCCCAAAAAGCGCTTGCCATGAGCCAGCGCCTCCGAGCCGGCCTGGAGAAAATCGCGCAGCAGCCTTACGGAGTTCGTGCAATCCGAAACGCCGGGCTTTTCTTTGGCGTCGACATAGGGCTTGAGGGCACACCGGCGGCAGGCCGGCGCGCAATGGCGCTGGATGTTGTGAACGCCATGCGGGACGACGGCGTCCTTGTCAGCACGACAGGGGCCAACGAGGATTCACTTAAGGTGCGCCCTCCGCTCGTTTGCCAAGCCGAGCATGTCGACCTCTTCCTTGCATCCCTGGAGCGCGCGCTCATCAAAGTCACAGGCTACCCTGCATACCTGCGAGAACGTGGGTAGGCATTTAGTCCAATGCCTCCAACCGGCGCCATTCAGGCCAAAGGCTATCCCGCCTAAGTTCTCAACTGGCGGAAGCCATCACTGCGTCCCATCCGGCCGGCTTGTAAGCCATGAGCGCCGTCTTTCTTCCAACGAGTTAGGAGAGATGTCGGCGAGGTTCGGGTAAAGCTTGGTCATGGCTGCTACCAGTTCCCCGCTGTCTTTTGTACGGGCCAGCAACTTGTCAAAAGCAAGAAGGTAGTCGCGCGTAAACACGACCGCCCGCTGACCGGATCGACTTGTCCATTCGAGTCGGATGGGTGGCTGATTCCAGTCACCAGGCGCGCCGGCTCGGCACGTTTGAACAGATTCTTGCCGCAACACCGTCTGTTGCCGCTCGCATTCCGGCTGGTCTGACCCCTGCAGACGCGGTCAAGCTTCCGTGGATCGCCAATGGAGACTTGAAGAACACCCTTCGCTGGACGTTTTCCCGTGGACAAACGGAAGCTGTGACCGAGCGCCTTCATAAGGAAGTTCTTTCGAAACTGCCCGGAATCCTGCGTATTCATTCCAGCTTTTCCATCCGGAACGTTCTCGTCACACGCTCGAAGCGTCCGTGACGCCTGCGGTTTTCATACACGTACGGTTTGCACCTCCAAGAAGAAAGATCCGGCGGTGGATCACCTATTGGTCCTTGTCGACCAGCCTGCTGCTGCGCTGCTGAAGGGCCGTGAAGACCAGAAGCAGGATGACCGATAGTGTAATCAGCAGCGTTGCCACGGCCATGACCGTCGGGTCGAGGTTCTCCCGCGTGCCGCTTAGCAGTTCGCGCGGCAGAGTGCGTTGTTCCGGGCCGGTGAGCAGGATCGCCACCACTACCTCGTCAAAGGATGTGGTGAAGGCGAAGATCGCGCCGGAAACGATACCGGGCATGATCAGCGGCATGGTCACGCGCCAGAAGGTCGTCAGCCCGCCGGCGCCGAGACTGGCGGATGCCCGCAACAAGACACGGTCTAGCTGGCTCAGCGATGCGCTGACGGTGATCACCACAAAGGGCGCGGCAAGGGCCGTATGGGCGAGCACCAGGCCGCTCAGGCTATTGGCAAGGCCAAGTCGCGAGAACAGGAAATAGATGCCGACGGCGGTAATAACGGTGGGAACGACCATCGGCGACATGAAGCCCGCGATGATGAAAGATTTTCCGCGAAAACCGGTCATCGACAAGCCAAGGGCCGCCAGTGTTCCCAGCGGCGTGGCGATGCCGACGGTCGCGACCCCTACGATCAGGCTATTTTTGATTGCGGTCCACCAACGCGGGTCGGCGAAGAACTTCGCGTACCATTTGAGCGAAAAACCCTCAAGCGGGTAGGTAAGGATGCTCGATGTGTTGAAGGAAAGCGGGATGATCGCAATGATCGGTGCGATCAGGAAAAGCAGGACACCGACGCCGAAAGCCTTGCCCGCCAGTTTCCACCAATATGTGCTGTCAGTCATGGCGGGCTCCTATCCCAATCCGATGCGCTGGACGCCGACCACCCGGATGTAGGCCGCGTACAGCAGGAAAGTCGCTGCCAGCAGCACTGAGCCGAGCGCGGCGGCAAGGCCCCAGTTGACGGTCTGGGTTGTGTTGAAAGCGATGTAGTAGGGCAACAACTGATCGCCCGCGCCGCCGAGAAGCAGGGGGGTGATATAGTAGCCGAGTGAAAGAATGAAGACGAGAAGTCCGCCGGCAGAAATGCCGGGCAGGATTTGAGGCAGGTAGACGGAGAAGAAAGTTCTGAGCGGACCGGCGCCGAGCGAGTTCGCAGCCAGCGTCTGGTTTCTGGGAACGTTGCGCATCGCTCCGAGGATTGGCAGAACCGCATAGGGCAAGAGAATATGGGTCAGCGCGATCAGCACGCCCGTCCGGTTGTAGATCAGCTCCAGCGGCTGGCCGATCAGGCCGATGTTGATCAGCAGCGTGTTGATGAGCCCATTTTTCTGCAGGATCACCATCCAGGCGGCAGAGCGCACCAGAACGGAGGTCCAGAGGGGCAATAGCAGGACGATCATCAGCAGGCTGGACACGCCGGAACCGGTTGATATCAGCAAAAAAGCGGCGGGTAGGGCGAGGACGATGCAGATGACCGTAACGGTAAAGGCAATGATGAAGGTGCGGATCAGGACATCGACATAGAGACCGCCGTCGTCCCGTGCTGCGCGGATACTACCACCGGGGTCACGGCGCAGGTCGAAGGCGGAAAGCAGGTAGAAATCGCTCCATGGCCCTCGTGCCCGGGCGATCGCCTGCCAGATTTCGGGTTTGCCCCAGGCCGGGTCGATCGCAGGCAGCTCTGTCGCCCAGTCGGTTCCCGTGCTTGTCGTTTTCGGCAGGCGCCGAACCGTCGCGGTGATTACACTGCGGAGCGATGGAGTATCGTAATTGAGCCGCCTTGCGGCGACCCCTGCGGTGCGGGTTTCTTTGGCGGCTATCAGATCCACCGCGACCGCGTCGTAGACGGCCGGTGCCGGTAGGCCGGTTCCATCCCATCGTTCTATCGCCTCCACCGTCAGCGGCATGACGCTGGACAGATCCGTGTCTTCCACCGCCAGCCGCAGCATCCCCGCCAGCGGCACGAAAAACACCGCCAAAAGAAACAGCACGAGCGGCAGGATAAGTAGGAAGCCCGCAGCCTTGATGGAAAACCTAGTACTCGTCGTCTCGTTCATGGCATCGGCTGCTTCTGTTGCGAGGAAAGGGCCGGAAGACGGCTCAAGGCGCAGGATCGTCCTGCCGCATGAAAAGCCCCCGGCGCCGAATGTGCCAGGGGCCTCGCTGTTACTTCGCCGCCCAGGCGGAAAAGCGCTCGGTCAGTTGGTCGATGTTGTCGACCCAGAAACCAGCGTCGAGCGTCAGGGAGCCGGCCAAGTTTTCCGGTGCAGTCGGTAGGTTGGCTGCGAGCTCGGCAGGCACCAGCTTCTGTGCGTCTGTGACGCTGACACCATAGTTAAGCTTGGCCGGCCATTTGGCCTGAACCTCAGGCCTGCCCATGAAGTCGATCAACTTGTAAGCGCTGTCTGAATTGGGCGAGCCTTTCATGATGACCCAGCTGTCGACATTGAGCATCGCACCCGGCCATATGATCTTGAAGTTGCGCTTGTCAGCGGCGTTGGCTGCGGGAATGCGGCCATTGTAGGAGGTGGTCATGGCGACTTCCCCGGATCCGAGCAGTTGCATCGGCTGGTTTCCGGATGTCCACCAGACGATATTGGGCTTCAGTTCGTCGAGCTTGGCGAAGGCTCGATCGACGCCCTCGGGCGTTGCCAGCGTTTCGTAGACCTTGTCGGCCGAAACGCCATCGGCCATCAGCGCGAATTCGAGGTTCATCTTCGGCCCGTTGCGCAGCGAGCGCTTGCCCGGAAATGCCTTCACATCCCAGAAGTCGGCCCAGCTTTTCGGGCCACTGGCAATCTTGTCACCGTCATAGGCAACTGCGATGCTGAAGATATTGGCCGGAACGCCGCAATCCGATGCCGTACCCGGAAGGTATTTCTCCGTGCCGCCGAACTTTGCCGGATCGAGGACTTCGAACAGGCCTTCTTCACAGCCTATCGCCAGCTCTTCTGCCTCAACCTCGACAAGGTCCCAGGTGTTGCTGTCGCCAGCCTGGGCCTTGGAACGCAACACGCCGACGCCGCCGTCCCAACTGTCTTCCAGAAGCGGTGCCTTGGTTTCCGTCTTGAACGGTGTGAAGAACACGTCACGCTGCGCGTCTTGAAAGAGACCGCCCCAGGACACGACGGTTAGGTCGCGCGCGGCAGCGATCCCAGGTACAGCAAGTGCGGCCACCAGCGCAGCCAGATGGATTACTTTTTTCATGTTGGCATTCCCCTTGTTTTTAGATTTATTTCAGCCTTCAAGATCGCACGGCACCGGTGACCGGTTGTCGCCATGCTCATTGCTTCGGCAGGACCCGGCAGGTGCCAGCCGAGAGTTCGATGTCGATTCGCTCTCCCTGCGTAATCGGTTTTTCGCCGGCAGCTCCAGTCTTGAAGACCAGGCGGCCGATGCCGTCGGCTTCGACGAGGATGCGCCGCTGGTCACCGAGATAGACGATATCGATGATGGTGGCAGAGACGTGTTGGCCGGCACCCGCTGACGCTCGGCGAATATTTTCCGGGCGGATGCTGAGGATGATTTCGTCCCCGGGCTTGCACGAGGCCTGGGATCGGGCCTGTAACAGGCCGCCACCTGCAAAGCGGATGGCGACCTCGTCGCCGTTACGGGTTTCAATGTTGCCCGGCAGCATGTTGTTCTCGCCGATGAAAGAGGCGACAAAGGGTGTTGCCGGCCGTTCATAGAGGGCTTCCGGCGTGTCGATCTGCTCGATCCGCCCCTTGTTGAACACGGCGACACGATCCGACAGTGTCAACGCCTCGGATTGGTCGTGGGTGACGAACACCATGGTCGTGCCGAGGTCTCGGTGCAGGCTCTTGAGTTCCGCCTGAAGATGCTCGCGCAGGTTCTTGTCCAACGCGCCAAGCGGTTCGTCCAGAACGATAAGGCGCGGCTTGAAGATGATGGCGCGGGCAAGCGCCACGCGCTGTTGCTGGCCGCCGGACAGCTGCACCGGCTTGCGCTCGGCAAGTCCATCGAGATGCACCATGGCAAGGGCAGCATCGACCCGGCTGCGAATTTCTGCCGTCGGCACCCTGCGAACGTTGAGCGGAAAGGCCAGGTTTTCCCGAACCGACATATGCGGAAAGAGCGCGTAATTCTGAAAAACGACACCAATGTTGCGCTTGTGGGCGGGTAGCCGCTCGATGCGGCGGCCATCCATCTCGATTGCACCTTCGCTCGGCGTTTCGAACCCGGCCAACATCATCAGGGTCGTGGTCTTGCCCGAGCCCGATGGACCTAGAAACGTGATGAACTCGCCGGGCACAATATCGAGATCGATCCGGTCGATGGCCTTGTAGATTCCATAGTTTTTTGAGACGCCGCTGAGGCGGACGATCGGGCTTGCCGCTGCAATCGCCATCAGTGCGCCCTCCGGCTCGCGGCCGTCCAGACGGACAACCGGCCTTCGGAACACTGAACTCTGGCTTTACGCATTTGCATAGGCGGTTCCCTCTTGGGGGTGAGTAGGTCTATTCAGTCTGCCTTCCGGTGTCTGGCATCAGGCGATCATTCGGCGGCCTCGATCTCAGCGAAGACCTCACGGGCCAGGCGAAATGCCTCCACACCAGCCGGGATGCCGGCATAGATGGCAAGCTGGATCAGCGTGTCCTTGATTTCCTCTCGGCTGCAGCCGTTCGTCAGTGCGCCTTTCAGGTGCAGCTTGAACTCCGTGCTGCGGTTGAGTGCGCCGAGCATGACGAGGTTTAGTAGGCTCTTGTCGCGCAGACTGAGGGCGGTGCGCCCCCAGCCGGCGCCCCAGCAATATTCCGTGACAAGGTTCTGGAAGTCACGGTTGAAATCATCTGCCGCGTTCAACGATTTCTCGACATAGTCGGCACCGAGGACAGCCTTGCGGATATCGAGGCCGCGTTCGAAAACGTCCTGCCCCATCACGCTTTTCCTTCATCGATAACGGGGTTAGACAAGGTGCCGATACCCGGGATTTCGACGGTGATCCGATCACCGTCCTTGAGAAAGATTGGCGGCTTGCGCTTGAAGCCGACGCCGGCGGGCGTGCCCGTCGGGATCACGTCGCCCGCCTCCAGATCGATGAAATCGGAGATGTGTTCCAGGATCGTTGGAATGTCGTAGATCATCGTTTCGGTGTTGGCGAACTGCATCACCTCGCCATTCAGCGTCGTGCGGATATCGAGCTTATGCGGGTCGGCAACCTCGTCAGCCGTGACGATAACGGGGCCGAAGGGGCCGGAGGCCCGGAAGTTTTTGCCCGCTGTGTATTGGGTGACCCGGAACTGATAGTCGCGCACGGTCACGTCGTTGAAGATCGAGTAGCCGAAGACATAGTTCATGGCCTCTTCCTTCTTCAGGCGGCGGCCATTGGTGTTCTTGCCGATGATGATGGCCAGTTCGCCCTCCCAGTCGAGATGGGTGGAGACGGACGGCACGATAACCGGGTCGCCATCGGCGACGAAGGTATTGGCGAAGCGCGCGAAAATGATCGGAATCGGCGAGATCTCAAGGCCGGCTTCCTTGGCGTGCTCGGCGTAATTGCGCGCAACACAGATAATTTTAGGCGGGCGACCGATCGGAGGCAGCAATTTCACGTCCGAAAGCAACTTAGAGATCGTGTCGTTCGCAACGTTATCCGCTTCGAAACGGGCGATGATTGCACGCGCGGATGCGGTGAAAACGTCCGGCTTCTCGAAGAACGTCTCGATGCGCGAAGGGATCACCTCGATTGTCCCGTCGCCCACGGCGTAAAGTTCACTGGCGCGGGCAAGGTCGATCACACGATCTCCGGAGAGGGCGCCAAAGCGGGAGGTGCCATTTTCATTGTAACTAACAAGCTTCATCTTATTTGTTCCGTTATGTGAACATTTATGTTCGTATTTAGATCATACTGTGTGATACTCGTCAATGACCCGCTTGCGACAAAACTCGTGCCGAAGTAGGAGGATTCTCTCAGGCTCGGTCAGAATCCGGTATGCACAATGGAATCGGCGCCTTAACGTTCACAGGAGTTGAAATTGGCGGAAATCTCATCGACGGGAGACCAGATGCTGACCGTTCTCGAAACGGTGGCGAAGGAAGGGCCAGTCAGTGCGTCCGATGTGGCGCGAATGTGCGACATCAACCGCACGGTGGCCCATCGTCTGCTCGTGACACTGTCGCAACGCGCCTATGTCCGCCGGAGTGACGAGGGCTATATCGTCGGGCCTGCCGTCTTCAGTCTTGCACGACAGGCCGGTACGGATCTGCGCAGCGTCGCCAAGCCTATCATGCAGCGGCTTGCGCTGGAAATTGGCGAGACCGTCGTTCTGCATGGGCTGGACAACTGGGAGGCCGTTGTCATCGACCAGGCGGTCGGCCAGCAGCATCTGGTGCGCGTCGAGCACAGTCCAGGTTCGCGTCATCCGCTCTTCAAAGGAGCCAGCGGCTGGTCTATTCTGGCGTTCCAGGGCGAAAAGGCGATCGCCCGTATCCTGAAAAAAACCGACGACCCGGTTGCGGCCCTTGCGAGGATCGAAACGACGAAGGCCGACGGCTGTTCCATTTCTCATGACGAGTTGCAGATGGGCGTTCACGGGATTGCGGCGCCCCTTCTCGAAAAGGGTGGGCGCTGCGAAGCCAGCCTTGGCGTTCTCGTGCCGAGCATGCGTGCCCATCTGCTTCTGTCCTTGCAAAAGCCGCTCCTCGGAGCGGCTGCGGAGATCATGAAAGGCCTCAACTGACGGATCGACGCTGTACATCATCGCATTGAGGCTCCTCAGTTCGATTGTCAGTCGTTGAGGCCGGAACGAATACCCTTGCGCGCCTCGGCCGCATCCTGCTCGCGCCGGTCGACATAGGCTTCGAAATCGAAATTGAGCAGGTCGATTTCCTCGATCGGATCATATCGGCGAGACGCACCTTCCCAGCCGATCTTGTCGATGCCCCAGTAGAATTCCAGCAGGTTGCCGTCTGGATCGCGGGCGTAGAAGCGCGGCTGGTTGCCGGGTCCACCTTTGCGGCTATTGACGATCTCGACGCCGCCATCCCGCATTTTCGTAAAGAGCCCCTTCAGGTCCTCCGGCGTGTTCAACTCAAATGCGATATGGTGCAGTCCGAAACCGTAGCGCGGCGCATCCGGCGCGTCGTCGGCCAGGATATCCTTGCGCATGCGGAAGATCGACATTTCGTGATGCGTGACGTCACAGCGCAGGAAAGCTCCTGCGGCAACGGCAACGCCATGGCCGATCTTCTCTTCCGGATACTCGAATTTTTCCGTCAGACGCATACCCAAATAAGTCGAATAGAAATCGATCGTGCGATCGATATCCCTGACCGTGAGCCCGACATGACCGAGCCTGACAACGCGAACTTCCATTCGATGTTCCTCCTTTACAATATCCGATAATTGAACTTATATGTTCTTTATACGAACATAAGTGTTCGCGCAAGAGGCACGAAACGAGTAATGTCATCGCTGACAAATGGATGGAAACGAGAAAAAAATGACCGATACAATCAGCATCGCGGTAATCTGCGGAAGCCTTCGCCAAGGATCATTCAATGCGGTGATCGCGAGGGAATTGTCGGCGCTTGGGCCAACCGGGATCTCTTTCCGCCCGTTGGACGGCATGGAAAGAATTCCTCACTACAACGCAGATGTTCAGTCTGAGGGCTGCCCTGCCATCGTACTCGATTGGGCCGACGTCATCCGGTCCTCGGATGCCGTCGTGTTCGTCACACCGGAATACAACTACTCGATCCCCGGTGTTTTGAAGAATGCGCTCGATTGGCTGTCACGACTGTCCCCAGCACCGTTCGCGGGCAAGCCGATCGCCATCCAGACGGCTTCGGTCGGCATGCTCGGCGGTGCACGCGCGCAATACCACCTGAGACAGGTGCTGCTCTATCTCGATGCATTCGTACTGAACAAGCCGGAGATCATGATTGCAGATGCGGCCAGCAAGATCTCGGCGCAGGGAGAGCTTACCGACGAGACGACGCGGCGACTGATCGCAGAGCAGCTTGTCGCGCTTCAACGGCTTATCCAGAGAGTAGCGCCGTCTCAGTAGACCTTCGCCGCGCCTGAACTTCCGGCAGTCATCGCGCCGGCTTTCCGAAAATCGGAGAGTTGACGCGAAGCACCGTTTGCCAGGATGCCGACATCGTTGCCGATGGCGACGAAGGTTGCGCCGAGTTCCAGATAGCGCTTGGCCAATGCCTGATCGGCCGTAAGGATGCCGGCGGCCTTGCCGTGCGACTGGATGTGGATCAGCGCCGCTTCCACCGCCTGCTGTACTTCGGCATCTCCGGGTCGGCCCAGATGGCCCATGTCGGCCGCAAGATCGGCCGGTCCGATAAAAACGCCATCGACGCCGTCGGTGGCTGTGATTTCATCGAGTGCGGCCAGTCCCGCGCGGCTTTCGATCTGCAGCAGCAGGCAAATCTCCTCATTGGCAGTCTGCAGATAGTCGGGAATACGGTTGAATGCCGAAGCTCGGGCGAGGGCGGCGCCGACCCCACGCATACCGTGAGGCGGATAGCGCACGGCGCGCACCATCGCCCTGGCCTGGTCGCCGCTCTCGACCATCGGCACCAGAACAGTCTGTGCGCCGATATCGAGGATCTGTTTCAAGAGCCAGGCCTCGCCGATCGGCGCTCGGATGATCGGATGGCTCGGCGAACCCTTAAGCGCCTGCAACTGCGCCATCATCAGAGGTATATCGTTCGGGGCATGCTCGCCATCGATCAACAGCCAGTCGTAGCCGGCATCTCCCAGGATTTCAGCCGTATAGGGATTGGCCAGCGCCAGCCACAGACCAATCTGCTGACGTTTCTCGATCAAGGCTGCCTTGAATGTATTTTTGGGCGCAGGCATGGGCGTTCCCCTTATGCGAAGTAGCTGCTGACGGTGCCGTAGGGGCCGAAATCTGCAACGATGGTGTCGCCGTGGCGGGCCTCGACGGGACGAATGAAGGAACCCGCCAGCACGATCTGGCCCGCCTCGATACCGTCGCCATACTGGGCAAGCCGGTTGGCAAGCCAGGCGACACCACGAGCCGGCTGATTGAGGACGCCGGCGCCAAGGCCGGTCTCCTCGACCTCGGCATTGCGCGAGACGATCGCACCCATCCAACGCATGTCCACTGTATCGGCCCGCACTGCACGCCCGCCCAGCACGATGCCGGCATTGGCGGCATTGTCGGAGATCGTGTCGACGATGGTGCGGGCCTTCTTCGTTTCCGGATCGATCCGCAGGATGCGCGTATCGAGGATTTCGAGCGCCGGCGTGATGTAGTCCGTGGCGTTCAGCACATCGAAGACGGTGACGCCCGGTCCCTTTAAGGGTGCCTTCATGATGAAGGCGATTTCCGCCTCGATACGCGGCTGGATGAAGCGGTCTGACGGAATCGTCGCGCCATCCTCGAACATCATGTCGTCCAGCAACACGCCGGAATCGGGGATGTCTATATTGAGCGCATACTGCATGGCCTTGGACGTCAGTCCGATCTTCCAGCCGATCACCTTGCGGCCGTCTTCGATCTTGCGGCGTACCCAGGCAGTCTGAACCGCATAGGCGTCGTCCATAGTCATCCCCGGATGCTTCAGCGACAGAAGGCCGGTCTGTGCCTTTGTTTTTTCGGCAGCATCGAGGCTTTCGGCAGCCTGCGCGACCTCGTCATTCGTTAACATGGCTCAGGCCTCGTCCGCGATCGTGTTGCGCAACGTTCCGATGCCATCCGCTTCGACCTCGACGACATCGCCCGGTTTGAGCCAGATTGGCGGATCAAACCGCGCGCCGGCGCCCGTGGGCGTGCCGGTAACAATCACGTCGCCGGGCACCAGCGTGGTGAAGGTGGAGATGTAGTTGATGATCTTGCGGAAGGAGAAGATCATCCGGCTGGTGCGGTCGCTCTGACGAACCTCGCCGTTGACGCGGGTTTCGAGCCTGATATCGGCGATCTGCGCCTCGTCCGTGAAGGGGACGAGCCAGGGGCCGATCGAACCGGCGCGGTCGAAATTCTTGCCCTGCGTCACGTTGAACTTGGCATGCCGCACCCAGTCGCGGATCGTCCCCTCGTTGCAAAGCGACAGCGCGGCGACGTGGCCCAGCGCGTCCGCCTCGGCGATGCGCCGTCCACACTTGCCGATGACGAGAACGATCTCGCCCTCGTAGTCGAGCTGCGGGCTTTCCGGAGGGCGGATCAGCGGTTGGTCGTGGCCGGTAAACGAGCGCGGAAAGCGGATGAACAGCGAAGGATTGGAAGGTGCCGTCTGTCCGTCCTTGTATTCCTCGTTGCGGTCGGGAAAATTGACGCCGACGCAGATGATCTTTTCCGGCGTCGGAATGGGGATTTCATAGCGGATTTCCGACGCCGGAAAGTCGGGTTGCAAGCCGGCTGCTTCCTTGGCAATGTCCAGCAATGCTCCGTCGACGACGACTTCGCGCAAGGTCGGCCATTTTGCGCCGTGGCGTGCGGATAGGTCGATGATGCCGTCTCCGACGAGAAGGCCGTATCCGGGTTTGCCGTCGCGGGAAAAGCTGGCAAATTTAGGCTGGGACATCGTTTCTCTCCGTATTTTAGTTCAAGCAATGCCGCCGAGGCAGACATATTTG
>UCOA01000260.1 GCA_900474095.1 Hyphomicrobiales bacterium
TTGACGCGCGGCGCTGTAGCCCGTCACTGACGGCGAAGGGCAATTTTCGCCGGCTTTTTTCTCGGTGGTGGATCGATGAAAGCGCCGGGCTGATTGACTGACCGATCGTGCAGCCGTTCGGCAATCGCTGTCGCGCCGGCGTCGGTGCCGTCACCGGAATAGAAATTACCGCGCACCTGAATCGTCGCAGCAAGGAGTCGAAAAAACGCTATCCGCAAGCCGGCTTCCGGCGGCTTGGGAGCGCTCCAGAACTCATCGAGCGACGCCTGGTCGCTAAGCCTGGCGATATCGAATACGGCAGCCCCAAGCACTTTCACAGGTTTTCCAAGTTGCAAGGCGTGCAGCCCGACGGTGGAATTGACCGTAACCGTACCCACAGCTCTTTCCAGCAGCGCATTCAGATCGCCCCCGTCGAGGACATGAACGCGTTCACTGACGTCAAGCTTTGCCGCCAGATTGGTCACAAGCTTACGCCAGTTGATGAGGCCGTTGTCGAGCGGATGTATCTTGACGATGAGTTGCGTATCGTGCCCTGCATATCGCGCAAAGGATGTGAGGATCTGGCCGATGGCCTCGCGCTGGTCGTTGTAGGGCGAATGCGCGCGCAATTGAAAATCGGTTTGCAGTTGCAGCGGGTAAACAAAAAAGGGCTTCCCTCCGTCGAGGAAACGGTCGACCAGCTGGCTTGCGGCCCTGTTCCTTCGGCCACTGCCTGCCAGGCGCACGACCCAGCCGGCATATTCCGCAAGCGGATGGAAGAGGGCGTGGCGACGATAATGCGGGAAGAGGAACCACAGGAAAACGTTCGGCAGATTGTAGAGAAGGTCATAGGCCGCTTCGGCAAGAAAGCTCTGCGAATAGCGCCGTTTCCAATCCGGTTCGGGCAATGCTCGAGCCGCGTCAACGATCTGCTGTGGATCGGCCGGAAAATGCGAATTGGACGACATGCCGCCGCGTTCGAGGGTCAGCCAGTCAGGGCGCAGATAGCCCATCTCGATGACTGAAACTGCAATGCTGCGATCCCTTGCCGCCGCGAGTGCATGCTGGTGGTAGGGGCGCTCCTCGCCCAGCAGTACGAGGTCCGTGACCGCGTGGCGGTCCATGAACGAACCAGCATAGGCACGCCAGGCGTAGCCGCCGCGGCCACGGTAGTTGTGGGCGCCCTTGCGCCGCCAGAAGATCTGGTCGCCGGGATTGAGGTTTATGCGCAAGCAGCGATGCCCCTGTGCTTCCAGCCGCGCCGCGATCTTTGTGAAGATCGGCGACGATGGCCCTTGCAGGAAGAGGAAGACACGCGTTGATGACTGTTGCGAAACCATCGTCACCGGCTTTCAACCCAAGACACCGACACTACCGCAACTCATCTTTCTGCAGGTTGGCATGCCTGAGCAAGGCCTCCAGCAATTTCCAAGGCTCTTCGTTGCGCGGAAAGGTCGGAGCGTGATGCGGCTTGCGGGCGGAAGCCAGCGGCACGATGAAATAGTCCGTGCGGGGATCGGGAAAGGGATCGGCGAAAGATTTCAGCAGCGGTGCATGGTCGCCGTAGAAGAGCAGCCATACCGGCCGGTCGAGCCTGTTCAGGCGATCCACCAATTCGCCGAGCGCCTTGTCCGACTGCTGCAGGATCTCAAGATAGATTTCAACGGGATCCGTCTTCTCCGCGACGCGGTTGGGCTCCCACGGTCCGTGATTGGCCATCGATGCAACGAAGAGGAAACTGCCTTTGGCGTCCGCCTGTTTTTCGACATCCTTGATGACTTTGCGCGTCAGCGCCACATCTGAGACATAGGGGCCGTCCCGGGTCGGATCATGATCGAACTCATCGAGCATCGTCATCTTCTCGAAGCCAAGCTGCGGCATGGCTTTATGGCGAAGGAAGAATGTGCGGTCATAGGGATGCATGAAATGCGTGCCCCAGCCGGCGTTCTTCAGTTTGGTCGGCCAGACCACATTCGCATAGTGGCTCGCCCGCAAATAGGGGTAGCTGGCATCGATGTGCAGATCGTCGGGCACGAGACCGCTAAGGACGGCGAACTCCGTTCGAAGCGTATACCCACCTTCGAAAACGGTCGCGAGGCGACCCCATTGCACGGCGAGCTTCTGCAGGCGGTCGATCGTCGGCAACGTGAGATTATCGACGCCGCAATGCCGCATGTCGATGAAGGATTCCGACTGCCAGACGACGATGAGCGGCGCCTTGTTGTCGGCGTCATGGCCGATCAGATCCTGGACGGCTGCAAAGAAGCGTTCGGAAAGGTCGGCAATGATCTTTTCGCGACGGCGGCCGAGCCAGATGATGAAGTGGAACACCACCGAGGCGAAGGTGCCGAAGCGGACGGTACTGACCTTGACGTTCGGCTTGCCGACGAGGTGCTGGACGAAGTCCGCGACCGGCCTGTTGACGGGGCCGTAGAACAGGAGGAGCCACGGCAGATCAGCCACGAGGATCATCATGATGATCCAGAAGAGCTTGCTGCCTGGCGGCAAGATGCTCGGTTCGAAATACATATAGAGAGCAGAGACGCCGAACACATAGAGGAAGGCGACTGTCCAGAAGACGATGTTCAGCGAGTTCGCGTAGAAGATCGATTTGTATTTGAAGACGTCGGCGACCAATGCGATGTCGGAAAACACCAGGGGTTCGCGGATGAATTTGAATTTCGCGCGCGATATGCCGGTGAAGATGACGAAGAAGCTCATGGCGCCTGCTCCGGCATAAAGCGGGCGCCAGGAAATCGAGAAGAAGCCTGCAAAGACCAGGGCAATGATCGGAAGCCGCGCGAGGATATCGATTGCCGCGCGCCTGCGGCTGAAGGGCGGCCGGTTCTTCTTGCGCTGGCGTTTGGGCAGCGCAAATCTGTCGGTGAACACGATAACCACGCAGGTCAGGGCGTAGCAGAAGACGGTCAGCGTTAGCGGATAGTCATGCATGTGGAACGACGTCAACGCCAAACGGCTACCTTCACGATCTATAATCCGCCGCCGGCCTGTCTTGCACCGCCGCGACAGAGCGACACTTAAAACCTATTTCCAGCATATACAAGCAGACTTGCCCTTGTTCACCGGCTGCGGCTGACGCGCAGGATAGCGCGATCGAACCACCAGTTGAGGAAGGGCTTCGCCGTTGAGCCGAAACGGCCGAGGGCCCAGAGCGTCCAGCCGAAGAACACCTCGAAATCGCCCTTGTCGATAGCGCGTGCGATGCGATCCGCCACTGCACCGGACGACCATGGCGCGACGCGCCCCATGATCACCGCGGCCTCAAGCGGACGGTGCTCCATTTCGCGGGTGAACTGCGGCGTTTCCGTATCCGGCGGGAAACAGACGGAGATTTTCAAGCCATGCGGCCTGGATTCCGAGCGAAGAGCCTCGGCAAAGCCATGCAGGGCGAATTTCGAGGCGGAATAGGCGGTATAGCCGTAGATGCCGATCAGGCCGGCGCCGGAGGAAACCAGCATGATTTTGCCGGCGCGGCGCTGCTTCATGCCGGCATAGACGACACGCACCGCATGAATGCTGCCGAACAGATTGGTTCGGAGCTGACGTTCGAATGCATCCGGCGACACCACCTCGAACAGGCCCGGTTCCACGATGCCCGCGCAGGTGATCAGGATGTCGCACGGCCCGAAGGCTTCCTCGCACCGGCCGATGGCCGCAGCCGTCTGGCCTTCGTCGGCGACATCGGCGCTTTCGATGCGGATTGCGTCCGCCCTGCCGCCGCTGGTGAGTTCGGCGTGAACTGCCTCAAGTGTCGGCAGTGTTCGCGCGAGAAGAGATATCCGCGCTCCCCTGGATGCGTAGATCCGGGCGAGTGCCAGACCGATCCCGCTTGAGCCGCCTGTAATGATCACATGAGTCATGCTGCAAGATTGGCCCGGTTCGTCGAAATTCGCGTGCCTGCTCAGCGGGAGGCGAGCATCTTCATCATCTGCTGGATATCGACCGACGCGAGCCCGAAATTGCGCTCAGTGAGGTCCTTCAGCTTCTCGGCCGTCAGCGTCACCGTCTGGCGGATCTGCTCCTCGGTGTGCTCGCTGGTGATGAAGAACCGCAAGCGCGCCATCCCTTCCGGCACGGCGGGGTGAATGATCGGCAGTGCGTTGACGCCGGCGGCGAGGAGATCGTTTGACAACTGCACGGCGCGCAATGAATCACCGACCAGAACCGGCACAACGGAAAAGCCACCGCTCAACCCCGTGTCGAGGCCGGCTTCCTGGGCGAGCTTGAGGAAGAGCGCGCCGTTGCGCTTCAATGCCGCCGCGCGCTCCGGTTCCGCTTCCAGAATGTCGAAGCTGGCGATCGCAGACGCGGTCAGCACCGGCGCAAGGCCGACGCTATAGACGAAGCCGCCGGCCGTCGCCTTGAGGACGGCAGCAAGTGCACCGCTGCCCGCGATATAGCCGCCGCAGCTCGACGTCGTCTTGGACAACGTTCCCATCCAGATATCGACCTCGCGCGCGTCGATG
>UCOA01000110.1 GCA_900474095.1 Hyphomicrobiales bacterium
TCGACGATCCACGGCTTGTAGTGGCCCGCCAGCGTATCGGTTTCGAGCGCGGCATCGATGATGGCATCGTCGATCCGGTTCATTTCCAGCGAGAAGAACAGGAGATGGCTTGCCATATCCGTCAGTTTCGACTGGGCATCGCCATAGAGCTTGCCGTGGGTCGGATTGGATGTGTCGGAGAAGTAGGTGAGGCCAGCAAAGGAGCCGATCTTGCCCATCAGGTCCTCAAGCGTCTCATATTCGCGCACGGCCGCGCCGATGCCCTCGTCACCGGTCCGCGTTGCAACGTCCGCCAGCCTGCCCTTCCATTTCGCTTCGAAAGCCTTGGCTGCGGCCTCCGCCTTCTCCAGGTCGCCGAGATATTCCTGCGACGTTGCAGACGGGTAGAGGTCCTCCAGTTTCCAGGACGGCAGGTCGCCAAGCTGCGCTGCTTCCGCAACGCCTGAAGCGACGGCATGGGCGATGCGGGAAGATGTCCGGAAGGATGGAAGATGGTGCATGAGCGTTCACTCTTTTCAGCGGATGCCGGCCCGGGTTTGGGTGGCGAAGCAGAGGGCGGATATGGGGCCATGACCTAACGTCGGCAATGGTTAAAATGCAAGCATTTCTCAAAAGAGGATTTTCAGGCCTTTGTGGGACGAATGCTTCTCACGACGCGGCACATGAGGTGTCGTTTTGGTTCTATGCAGAGAGCAGGAGGCCTTCATGACATCCCAAATTCTCGTCATCGACGACGATCCGGTCCAGCGCCGGCTGCTGACGAACATGATCGAACGCCTCGGCCACATCGCCCATCTGGCCGATAACGGACGCAGTGGCCTTGAACTCATGGAACGCAAGCGCGGACTGATCAGCGTCATCCTGCTCGATCTGATGATGCCGGAAATGAACGGTCATGGGTTCCTGCAAGCGATAGCCGAGCGCGGCATCGAAACGCCGGTCATCGTTCAGACGGGGCAGGGCGGCATCGAGACCGTCGTTCTCGCCATGCAGGCAGGCGCCTTCGATTTCGTCGTCAAGCCGGTTTCGCCCGAACGTCTCAACGTTGCGATCACCAACGCGCTCAAGATGGACCACCGCGAAAGCCGCGGTCGCGTATCGAAGCGGTCGCGCAGCGGTGTCGTTGGCTTCGAAGATGTGGTTTCGGCAAGCCCGGCCATGATCCGGGTGCTCGACCTCGCGCGCCGGGCGGCGCAGTCGAATATTCCGATCGTGCTCGAAGGTGAATCCGGTGTCGGCAAGGAAATGGTCGCCCGTGCCATCCAGCACGCCAGCGAGCGGGCCGGCAAGCCGTTCGTCACCGTCAACTGCGGCGCCATCCCGCACAATCTGGTCGAAAGCATTCTCTTCGGCCATGAGAAGGGCGCCTTTACCGGTGCAACCGAAAAGCATTCCGGAAAGTTCGCCGATGCCGATGGCGGCACGCTGTTCCTTGACGAGATCGGCGACTTGCCGGTGGAGGTGCAGGTGAAACTGCTGCGCGCGGTTCAGCAGGGCGAGATCGAGACGATTGGCGCGCGCCATCCGCAGAAGGTCAATGTCAGGCTGATTTCCGCCACCAACAAGGACCTGATCAACGAAGTGCGCGAAGGCCGCTTCCGCGAAGACCTGTATTACCGGCTGAACGTCTTCCCCATCGCTATTCCGGCACTACGCAGGCGCAAGGAAGACATTCCCGTACTGGTGCGCACCTTTGTCGAGCGTTTTGCGCTGGAACAGCGGCTCGCGACTCCCCTCTCCGTCTCCAGTGGGGCGATGGCACTGCTCACCGCCTATGATTGGCCGGGCAACATCCGCCAGCTGGAGAACGCCATCTTCCGGGCGGTCGTGCTTGCCGAGGGAGCCGAACTGACGGTCAATGATTTTCCGCAGATCGCCACGCAGATTCCTGGTTACGTCGTTGCCGAGAAATCGGGCTTCAGCTGGGAAGAGGCCGGGCCATCGAAAATTGCGGCGGCCGATGCCAGTCACCTGCCGCCAGTCTACCCGCATTTCGGCTCAGCCGAGAGGGCGGGAGCGCGAAATGCGGTTGCGGATACTCAGCCTGACAATGCGATTGCGAGCGTCGATGATGGCGGAAATGTGCGCAAGCTGGCCGAAGTGGAAGAGGAACTGATTCGTTTCGCGCTCAAGTTCTACCGCGGGCAAATGAGCCAAGTGGCCCGAAAACTGGGAATCGGAAGGTCGACATTGTACCGTAAACTCAAGGATTATGGCATTAATCCGGACGATCCGTTCAGTGAGGCCGCATAAAACGAGGGATAACAAAGCTTAACGATCCGTCGTATTTGGCTGTTGTCGTTTAGACCTTGTTAGTGAACCATTCACTATATTATAAGGATAACCGATGACTGTGGCATATTTGCCATGCTGTCACCGCAATTGACAGTCATCTGAGCAGCCACGGGACGCATTGTCCGTCGGACGGGGATTGAGTTTGCAAAATTTGTTCGGATTCAAGAAGCCTGACGGCTCCGTGATAACCCGCTTTTGCGCTGCAGTGGCCCACAAGATGCCGCGTGTCCTCGCATCGCTCCTGATCGCGGCCGCAATGGTCACGCCCGGCATGGCTCCGCCGGTGGAGGCCGCAGGCCAGACCCGCACGCTCAAACTCTATTTCGTTCACACCCAGGAAAAGGCGTCGATCACGTTCAAGCGCAATGGTCGCTATGATGCCAAGGGCCTGCAGCAGGTCAATCGTTTCCTGCGCGACTGGCGCCGCAACGAACCGACCAAGATGGACCCGCGGCTTCTCGATCTCGTCTGGGAAGTCTACCAGAAGAGTGGTTCGCGCGATTATATCCACGTGGTTTCCGCCTACCGCTCGCCGGCCACCAACGGCATGCTGCGGTCGCGCTCCAAGGGCGTGGCCAAGAAGAGCCAGCACATGCTCGGCAAGGCGATGGATTTCTATCTGCCCGACGTCAGGCTGAAGAACCTGCGCGAAATCGGCATGAAGTTCCAGGTCGGCGGCGTTGGCTATTACCCGACCTCCGGTTCGCCTTTCGTCCACATGGATGTCGGCGGCGTTCGCGCCTGGCCGCGCATGAGCCGCAACGAACTCGCCCGCCTTTTCCCCGACGGCAAGACCATGCACGTGCCTTCCGATGGCAAGCCGCTGCCGGGGTATGAGCTGGCCGTGGCCGATTACAAGCGCCGCGTTGGCGCCAGCGCCATCGAAGTGGCAGGTGGTGGCACCAAGGGACCGGGCGACAAGGATGCCAAGCGCAAGGGCAACCTGTTCGCCATGCTGTTTGGCGGCGGCGACGAGGACGAAGAGCCCAACGCCATTGCCAGCGGTGAGCTGGAAGGCGCGGACGAGCAGCCCGCTGCCAGGGCCAAGGTCACGGGAGTTGCTGTTGCCGAGGCTCAGCAGGCTCTTCCCGGCGTCGATGGCTCGCAACAGGCCGCGGATAAAGAAGTGGCCGCTCCGGTTCCCGGCTCTAGACCAGCCTTCAAGGATGGGCCGGCGGACGCCGGCGTCCAGACCGCGCTGGTTGCGCCGACCACGGAAGCTGCGCAGGAGGCCTGGGCCGCGGCTCTGCCTGAACCGGCCGCGGGCGAATATGCCGACTTGAACGGATACAAGATTCCCGTGCCGCAGATGCTTGGCAAGCGCGGCTTGAACGGCGATGCCGGCAGCGAGACGTTGATGGCCTCGACCGATCCGAATGCTGCGGTGCTGGGTGAGGATGTCGCAGCGCTTGGCTATGTCCCAGTGCCGGCCATGCGCCCGGCAGACGAGGCCTCCCTTATGGCCGTCGCCGACGCCAATGTCGTCGTGCCGTCCTTTATGGAACGGACCGAGCCGCAGCCGCAGGCCGTCGCCGAGGCGCAGCAGCCGGTTGAAGCCGTTGCCGAGGCGCAGACACACGTGGCGCTCGCACAGCCACAGGAGCGGCCCATCGAATTGGCCGCCTACGTACCGCCGTCGGGCGCCGAAACAAGCGCGGCGATCTTCGAGGATGCTTTCGATGCGAATGCAGAGGTGGCACCGGCCAAGGGCAACCGTCCGAACAAGCAGGAGGCAGATGCGGCCACCCGTTCGTCGGTTCGCACCGAACCGAAGCTGACCCAGCAGATCATTTCCAACTGGGCACTGTCGAACGGCCGCATGGCAACCTTGTCCAAGCCGGTAAAGGCGCCGCGCTTCGTCAGCAAGTCGCTGCGCGCCTCGCCGACGACGGTCTATTCGGCCGGTTTCTCCAACGAAGCCGTTTCCGTCGACACGGCACGGTTCAGCGGCAGTGCGGTCAATTTCCTCGAAGTCAAAAAGTTCAGCACGAACTGATCTCTTGAGACTAAGGCATAAAAAAACCCGCCGGCGACGGGTTTTTTGTTAGATACGGAGCTGTCTTATGCGGCTTCCGGCGCGTCGATCATACCGAGCGCTGCGAGGTAGGTGTCGAGAATGGCTTCCTGTTCCATGCGCTCGTCCTTGTCCTGCTTGCGGATGGCGATAACTTTTTTCAGGATCTTCGTATCGAAGCCGGTTCCCTTCGCCTCGCCATACACATCCTTGATATCATCGGCGATGGTCTTTTTTTCTTCTTCCAGCCGCTCGATCCGCTCGATGAAAGAGCGAAGCTGATCGCGGGCGACGCCATGGGCATCCGACATGGTCTTCTCCTTGTTGGGATTGGTTGGGGGACTGAATTGCGAGGCTGTGACCTGCCGCGAAGCGGGCTGAAGGTCAAGTGACATTGCGTAACGTCGCACCGTTTTCACGGAGGAACGGGCCTTGACGGTTACTCCCTGGGCTTGTTCGCTTCGAAGGCGACCTGCTGCAGGCTGGAGGCTTCCTTCTGGTGAAGCGATCGCCATTCGTCATAAGGCATGCCGTAGACGATCTCGCGGGACTGGTCCTTGTCCATCGGCACGCCGGCGGTATTGGCGGCATCGCGATACCAGTTGGACAGGCAGTTGCGGCAGAAACCGGCGAGGTTCATCAGGTCGATGTTCTGGACATCGCTGCGTTCACGCAGATGGGCGAGGAGGCGGCGGAAGGCGGCTGCTTCGAATTCCAACTGCTGTTGTGGCGTCAATTCGGTCATCGTCGTCTCTCTCAGCCGTGATCATAAGGCCCGGTGCGGGAAGGATATCGCCTGATTTCGTGCAATTCAGGGCGCTCATTCATGCTGGCGAAGATCGGCCCAAGTCGCTCCTCCCATTCCGCCACGCCGATATCGTCTCCAATCAGGTCCTGTCGAACCTCGATCAGTGCGTGGGCGAGGCCGAATTCCATGCAGTGACGGAACATCGTATCGCCACGCAAGGCGCCGTCGTAGGGCTCGTTATTGCCGACAATGACGTCGCCCGACGCTTCCAGCGCCTCGATCAAGGGATGGACCGCGCGCGGATCGCTGTCCCAGAGGACGGCGGCATGCCAGGGGCGGGGCACGCCTTTCCAGGCGGGGGTGTAGGAATGAATGGAAATCACCAGCGGCACCTTGCCGCTTGCTGACCCGACCGCGGCGACGGTTTCCGAGACGGCGCGATGATAGGGCCGGTGAAAGCGGTTGAGGCGGCTTTCCCATTCCTCCGACGAGATCGGATGATTGCCGGGAACGATGGCGCCGTCCGATATCTTCATGATCAGCGTCGGATCGTCCTCGCCCCGGTTGGGATCGATCAACAGCCGCGAAAAGCAGCTAAGGACGGCGGGAACGCCGAGCCGGGCGGCGAGCCGACGGACAAGGGCTTCTACACCGATATCATAGGCGATGTGTCTTTCGAAGGCGCTTTCGGGGAGGCCGAGCCTGCCGTATTCCGGCGGCAGCCGGTTGGTGGCATGATCCGCCAGAAGCACCAGCCCGGCGGCGTTGTTCCCCTCAATGATCTCGAACGGTGATGTTTCCCGCATACGGTATCAACTCGATTCATGCTTGACGAGATTTGATGGCATGCTGCGGCGCTTATCGCAAGGCAAAGGGGAATTTGTGACATTTCAGTCAACAAGAAGCCGAATATAATCGATTAGAGTCGCGTTGACTTTCCGGGCCCACCGTCGCAAGAAAGTGCCACGACAAATCACAATGGAGACCCATTGGAAACCGTGTCCAGATATCCTCTTTCCAGGCTGAACGTCCGGAACTGGTCCTTGAGCGCCGGTATTCTTTTCGTTCTGGCGGCGTTCTCCCCGGTTCTGATGGCGAGCGAAGCGCGGGCCGAGTTCCGCGTCTGCAACGGCACTCAGAATCTCGTAGGCGTGGCCATTGGCTACCGGGCCAAGGAAGGCTGGATCACGGAAGGCTGGTGGCAGGTTCCTGCGACCACCTGCGCCACCCTAATACAGGGCGAACTTCAATCACGATACTATTACCTCTACGCTGAGGATGCCGCCCGCGGCGGGCGCTGGACGGGCGAAGTCAACATGTGCGTCGCCGAAAACGAGTTCAAGATTACCGGCGTGCAGGATTGTTTCGCGCGCGGTTTCCAGCGGATGGGGTTCAAGGAATACGACACGGGGCGTCAGGGGAGCTGGATGGTTCAGTTGTCCGATACTCCAGGGACCCAGGAAAGCCACAACTGATGAAGCGGAATAGAAAAGTCAAAATCCTTGCTACGCTCGGACCTGCGTCCGGCGAAGAAGAGATGATCCAGAAGCTGCACGAGGCGGGCGCCGATCTTTTCCGGATCAACATGAGCCATGCCAGCCACGACATGATGCGCACGCTGATCAAGCGTATCCGAACTGTCGAGCAGCGTTGCGGCCGTCCGATCGGAATTCTCGCCGATCTTCAGGGTCCGAAGCTGCGCGTCGGCAAGTTCGCGGACGGCAAGGTCGATCTCGTTCCCGGCCAGACCTTCACGCTCGACAACAAGGATGAACCGGGCGACAACACGCGTGTCTTCCTGCCGCATCCGGAAATTCTCGAAGCTGTCCAGCCTGGACACAGGCTGCTGATCGATGACGGCAAGCTGCATCTGCGCGCCGACAAGACCGATGGCAAGAGCATCGTCTGCACCGTCATCGCCGGCACCAAGATTTCCGACCGCAAGGGCGTCAGCCTGCCTGACACGCTGCTCGGCGTCGGCGCGCTGACCGAGAAGGACAGGGCCGATCTGGATGCCGTGCTCGAGACGGACGAGGTCGACTGGGTTGCCCTGTCGTTTATCCAGCGGCCGGAAGATCTGTCCGAAGTCCGCAAGGTCTCGCGCGGCCGCGTCGGCCTGATGTCGAAGATCGAGAAGCCGCAGGCGATCGAGCGTATCGACGAGATCATCGAACTCTCCGACGCTCTGATGGTTGCTCGTGGTGACCTTGGCGTGGAAATGCCGCTGGAAGCGGTTCCGGGCCTGCAGAAGCAGTTGATCCGCGCCTGCCGCCGTGCCGGCAAGCCGGTGGTCGTCGCAACGCAGATGCTCGAGTCGATGATCTCGGCGCCGGTTCCAACCCGCGCCGAAGTGTCGGACGTTGCCACCGCCGTCTTCGAAGGTGCCGATGCCGTCATGCTGTCGGCAGAATCCGCCTCCGGCGAATATCCGGTCGAGGCCGTCTCGACCATGGCGTCGATTGCCAGCAAGGTTGAGTTGGACCCGCATTACCCCGGCATCATCTACGCACAGCGCACACCTCCGGAAGCAACCGGCGCGGATGCTATCTCGCTTGCCGCCCACCAGATCGCCGAGACGCTGAAGCTGTCCGCCATCGTCTGTTACACCTCGTCGGGCAATACGGGTCTGCGCACGGCGCGCGAGCGTCCGCAGGTTCCGGTGATCGCGCTTTCGCCGGTCATTCAGACCGCCCGCCGTCTTTCCGTCGTCTGGGGCCTGCACAGCGTCGTCACCAATGACGCGACCGATCTTGACGACATGGTCAACCGCGCCTGCCGCATCGTCGCGACCGAAGGCTTCGGCAAGCCGGGCGACCGCGTGATCATCTCGGCCGGCGTGCCGCTCGGAACGCCGGGGGCCACCAATATGCTGCGCATCGCCTATATCGGCTCGGACGGCCTCAGCGGCGTCTGACTGCATCATTCCTTAAGTCGGAATCGATTTAGGAAAAAGTGTGCAGCAGTCAAAGTGTTACAGCGACCTTTGCACGTCTGAAAGACGCGTGGCGCTGTAACGGCATGCCTCTTGGGACGCCGCGCTTTCGGTCGGAAGTGCGGCGTTTTCATTCCGTCTCACGCCGGCTATCCGCGCTTCTGCCAGTTCCTCGAGATTACGCTGTTGGCCAGCCATGCCGACTGCGTCGCGACTTTCGCGGTTTGCGCGCATGCGCAACCGATCTGACAATGCATTATCGTTGGATACGAGCAAGGGCGACTGGCGGTTTCGCTGGCGTAGAATTAGGTGCGATTGCCGGCGAGCTTTTCTTCGAGATCGCCGAGTTGCTCCTGCGCCTGACGATCGGCGGGGTAGATCTCGAGAAACTGCTCCCACGCCCTCAGCGCCAGGTCGTCCTTGCCGGCCGCCGTGAGAATCGCCGCCATGCCGGCGAGCGCGCCGAAATGCCGGGGCTCGATCGCCAGCACCCGGTTGATGTCCGACATGGATTTCCGATAATTGCCCATCCGGTAGTGCAGCGTGGCGCGCTGGTTCCAGCCCTCGACATATTGCGGCGAAAGATAAATCACCTGATCGAAGATATCGAGCGCGCTCGCCTTGTGATCGGCTTCGAGCGCTTTTGTCGCCCATTGCATCAGGAGATTGATGGAGGCGCTGCCGGAATCCTGCCATTCGATGCGGATGCGATCGGAAATCTCGCGTGCCTTCTCGGGGTCGCGCTCCCGTTTCAGGTCGGAAAAAAGCGCGTCCAGCCGCTGCTTGGGCGTCGTCAGTTCCGATGTCGCCGAAGCCTGCGAGGTGTCCGCTGCGAGAAGAGAGGGTGCGCCAGTGATCGACGCTAAAAGCGCAATCACGAGAATCAGACTAGCAGACATAAGTTTAACCATGGCAGATAAGGTAGTCCGCCATGGCCGAAGATCAAAATCAAATTTGAGGCATCAATTCGATGAACCGCCCGAGCCCGGTTTCTCCGCAGAGGAAGGCTCAAGCGCTTTCATTCCATTCGTGAACGGCCGAAAACGTCCGTTTCCGGTTCGCAGAATGGAATCAGCCCTGACGAGCCTTGAAGCGCGGGTTCAGCTTGTTGATGATGTAGACGCGGCCCTTGCGGCGCACCAGACGGTTTTCGCGATGGCGAGCCTTCAGCGACTTGAGCGAATTTTTGATCTTCATTTTTCTGATCCGCAGTTTTGGCGAATCCGAATTCGCCGGTCTTTAACAATCAAAAGCGCGCTTGCAGACCGTTCGGGCCGAGCGCGCTCTTAGGGTGGCAGGCAAATAACCCGGCATCGCAAAAGTGTCAACCACAGAGAGCCGGTTTTAACGCCGGCTTTCGGCTTTTCTGTGGGTTAGACTCTCAAATCAGCCAGGTGACATGGCCCATCTTGCGACCCGGTCGGGCTTCGGACTTGCCATAAAGGTGGACGAGCGCATTGGGTTTGGCGAGCCAGGCCGGCAGGTCGTGGATGTCGTCGCCGATCAGGTTCTGCATCACGCAGTCGGAATGCCGGACGCCGTCCGACAACGGCAAGCCGGTGACTGCGCGGATATGTTGCTCGAATTGTGAGACCACGCAGGCTGCCTCGGTCCAATGGCCGGAATTGTGGACGCGCGGGGCGATTTCGTTGACGATCGGCGTCCCATCCGCCAACACGAAGAATTCCACCCCGATGACGCCGACATAGCCAAGTGCTTCGAGGATGGTCCCTGCTGCGGCGCGCGCCGCCGCCGTGGTTGCTTCACCGACCGAGGCCGGAACGGTGGACGTATAAAGGATGCCGTTGCGGTGGATGTTCTCCGCGGGGTCGAAACAGGCGATCGCCCCGTCGGTGCCGCGCGCGGCAATGATCGAAATTTCCCGTTCGAAGGAAACGAAGCTTTCGAGGATGAGCGGCACGTTGCCAAGCGCAATGTAAGCGCCTGTGGCGTCATCCGTCTCGTGGTGAAACACACGCTGGCCCTTGCCGTCATAACCGAGGCGGCGGGTCTTCAAGACGCCGATACCGGAAAAATCGGCCAGCGCCTGATCCAACTGGTCCTGGTCGTCGATAGCATGGAAGCGGGCGGTTGCGATGCCGCAGCCGTTGAGGAACTGCTTTTCCATCACCCGGTCCTGCGACACTTCCAGTGCCTTGGGCGGGGGATAGACCGGCAGCGAGCGGGCAAGCAGTTCTGCTGCGGCGACCGGGACGTTCTCGAATTCATAGGTGACGAGGTCACAGGATTCGGCGAGTTTCGCGAGTGCCGCCTCATCGTCGTAATTGGCGATGATCTGGTCGTTGGCAACCTGGGCGGCGGGACAGTCGGGCTGCGGCTCGAGGATGACGGTGCGAAAGTTGAGCCGGGCGGCCGCCATGGCGAGCATGCGGCCGAGCTGGCCGCCGCCGATGATGCCGACCGTTCTCATGCCTGATCCACGGGGTATTCGGCAACCGCGGCGCTCTGCTGTTCGCGCCAGTCGTCGAGCCGGTCGGCGAGATCCGGGTCGCTGAGCGCCAGGACGGCCGCAGCGAGAAGGGCTGCATTGACGGCGCCGGCACGACCGATCGCCAGCGTGCCGACAGGGATGCCGGCCGGCATCTGGACGATCGAAAGAAGGCTGTCCTGACCGGAGAGCGCCTTGGACTGGACGGGGACGCCGAACACCGGCAGCGGCGTCATCGCAGCCGTCATTCCGGGCAGATGGGCGGCGCCGCCGGCACCTGCGATGATCACCTTGAAGCCTTCGTCCCGGGCGCCCCGGGCAAAATTGATCAACCGATCCACCGTGCGGTGTGCCGAGACGATCCGGGCATCATAGGCGATGTCGAGGGCGTCGAGCGTATCGGCGGCATTCTTCATCGTCTCCCAGTCGGACTGGCTTCCCATGATGATGGCGACGGGCGGAGGAGATGTTTTCGTCACGGTGTTCGTTCCGCTTTGTTGCAGGGCCGTAATTCTCGGCCGGCGCGATCGATTCGAGCGCGGCGCCGGCTCAGGCGATGATGTCGGGAATGATCTGGTCCTCGATCTTTGTGATCTTGTCCTTGATGATCAGTTTCTTCTTCTTCATCCGCTGGATGCGCAGGGCATCGCAGCCTGTCTGGATCATGGCATTGATCGCGACATCGTAATCTTCGTGTTCCTGCCTCAACCGCGCTACGCTTAGTCTGAGTTCGGCCTGATCCTGATCTGGCATGCACTGTTCCCCGTCGGCGCCGGCAGCATGGTCTGCTATCCGCATAAATCGAGCGTCGCTCTAGCACAGAATTGTTGGTAACGGGAAGTTATCCTTCGCCACGATTTCGCCTTCGACAAATGAAAAATAGAGTGGCACACTAACTCGGTTAACGTGGAACATCCGGCTTTGCCCGCCGGGTGCAAGCAAAAGGAAGGGACTGCCACATGACCATTGAGGCTCATCTTGCAACGCTTGAGAAAAAACATGATGTTCTGGAGCAGGAGCTCCATACGGCTCTTCTGCAACCCTCTGCCCAAGACCAGCACATCGCGGACATCAAGCGTCGGAAGTTGCGCTTGAAGGACGAAATGGAAAAGATTCGTTCCTCAACTCACTGATTAGATAAACAATCTCATTCATCGGGAGGCTCTCGTTCCAGCGCAGAAATTGACGTCCGGACAATCAGGACGAACTTGAAGACCGGATTCAAGCGCTGTTGATAAGCGGATTTTGGCGCAAACATGATGTTTGCCAAAGTGCTGCAGGTAATGAGTTTCCCGATGTCTGGCCCCTCAGGGCCGGCACATCTTCAAGACCAGAACTGATCCAACCACAGATTGACCCGGTCGAAGCCCGGCTTGTTGATCGCGTAAATCCGTCTCGTGCCGCTGGCGGAAACGGAGACGAGGTCGGAGTCCAGCAGGGCCTTCAGATGCTGCGATACAGCCGGGCGGCTGATGGGCAGTCCCTCGGCGAGTTCATTCACTGTCCGCGGCGCGCGCCGCAGTTCCTCCAGCAGATAGCGCCGGTTCGGATCCGAGATTGCATCAAAGGGATCAGCGTTTGACATGCTCAAAAGCTAGGAGAATTCAAAGCGCTCGGCAAGCAAATTGTGCAATGCGGCATAAGAATTTTGCTTTGCGGGATGCAAGCGCGGCGTGTAACCGTGTTTCGACTTGAATGTAAGCCGCCATCGCGCGTGACAGGCACGCCTTACGATCCGGCGGCAAGCACAACCAGGCCGTCATACGCAAGTTTCAGGCCTGCAAGGAAAGCCATCGTGTACATGAACGGATAAAAGACCTGCGGCTGCATGCGCCGAACGACCCAGGCGCCGGCCATCGTTGCCAGCATCGCCAGCGGAAAAAGCGTCAGCGATGTCGTCAGATTGCTGAGATCCAGTTGCCCCAGCGCAAAGTAAGGGATGAGCTTGACGGCATTGAGGATGGCGAAAAAGCGCACCATGGTGCCGGTATATTCGCGCGGCTGGAGCTTCAGCGGCAGGGTGTAGATCTGGAAGGGCGGGCCGCCCGCGTGGGCGACGAAGCTGCCATAGCCCGCGAAGGAACCGAGAAAGCTTGCCTGCAGCGGCCGGTGGGGCTTGGCCGGAATGATGATGCCGCGCCGGACGCGCCAGACGTTGTAGACGTAACGCAGCACGAAAAGGATGGTGATGACGCCGATGATCAGCCGCAGTGCGTCGCGCGGTACATAGGCCGAGGTCGCCCAGCCGATGGCGATGCCGACAAGCGCGCCGGGCAGAAGGATCGTCAGCGTCTTCGTGTCGCCATGCTGGCGCCACATCCACAGCGAGACGACATCCATGGCGATCAGGATCGGCAAAAGCAGTGCTGCCGCCTGCACCGGAGAAACGGCGAGCGACAAGAGGGGTACGCCCATCAGGGACAGCGCTTCGCCCATCCCGCCCTTGCTGAAACCGACTAGCAGAACGGCGGGAATGGCGACGGCATAGAACTGAAAATCGGGAAGCATGGGTATCGGTTGATCCTTTTGCCTGCAGGGTCTATCGCTTTTGCGGATCGAAATCGAGTAGGGGTGATGCGCGACGCGCATTTCATCGGGAACAGAACCATCATGAGCAATACAGACAACCGCTGCCGCCTCGTCCTCATCGCGCCTGACATCACCGATGTCGAAAGCCGCGCGCAAATCCTCGGCGACGCATTGCGTGGCGGCGATGTGGCCTCGGTCATCCTGCCGCAATACGGGCTGGATGAGCATGCCTTCCAGAAACACGCGGAGGTGCTTGTGCCGCTGATCCAGAAGGCGGGTGCGGCGGCGCTGCTTGCCGGCGATACGCGGGTTGCCGGCCGCGCCAAGGCCGATGGCCTGCATGTGACCGGCAATGCGGCGGAGCTTGCCGAGGCGGTAGAGAAATTTTCGCCGAAACTCATCGTCGGCGGCGGCAATGCCACTGACCGGCACCATGCGCTGGAAATGGGCGAGATCCGCCCGGACTATGTCTTCTTCGGCAAACTCGATGGTGATATCAAGCCGGAAGCACATCCGAAAAATGTGGCGCTTGCCGAATGGTGGGCTTCGATGATCGAGATCCCCTGCATCGTCATGGGCGGCACCGATCCGGAATCGGCGCTGACGGTTGCCGAGAGCGGCGCCGAATTCGTCGCGCTGCGGCTTGCGGTCTTCTCCGAGCCGGAACAGGCGCCGGCCGTCGTCGCGCAGGTCAATGCGCTCCTTGACGAAAAAGCGCCACGGTTTGAAGATTAAGACATTTCCATGTTGAACCGTCTCTCGTCATCGCGGCATCGCCTTCCGCTTCTCCTGATGTGCGTCTCGTTGCTTGGCGCGCCGGTCTGCTTGCGCGCGGAGGATGCGTTGCCCGGCGTGAACGTGGTGACGCCTGCCGTGGAGGGCGAAACCGACGAGGGGGCCGTTGCCAAGCGAGGCCGGATCACGCCATTCAACGGAGCGGCCTTGCCGGAGGGCGAAGTACCGGCGTTGCAATCTCCGGAAGACGCCAGGAATAAAGATGCCCAAAAGCTCGAGCCGTCGAGCGGCGTCAATGTACTGGACCGGATGGGCGCGGAACTGCCGGCCCTGCCGCAGGAAAAGCCGTTTGCCGGCAAGGCTGACGACGCCTATGGCGCGTTTCAGCGCGGCTATTATCTGACCGCGATGGAACTGGCTCTGCCGCGTGCGCAGCTCGGCGATGCGGCGGCGCAGACGCTGGTCGCGGAGATCTTCGCGCAAGGGCTCGGCGTTGCCCGCAACGCCAAGGATGCAGCCTTCTGGTATGGCCAGGCGGCCAATGCGGGCGATCCTGGCGCCATGTTCAAATACGCGCTTCTGCTGATGGAGGGGCGCGATGTTCCGCGCGACAAGAAGAAGTCGGAGGAACTGATGAAAAAGGCCGCCGACCTCGGCAATCCTTCCGCCGAATTCAACTACGGTCAGTTGCTGGTCGCCGATATGCCGGGCGAGAGAGGCCTGAGGGCGGCGCTGCCCTATTACGAGAAATCGGCCGAGCAGGGTATCGCCGATGCGCAATATGCGCTGTCGCAGATCTATTTGAACGTCGATGGCATCGACGAGAACAAGCGGGCAAAGGCGCGCGACTGGCTTTTACGCGCTGCTCGCGCAGGCTTCGATACGGCGCAGCTTGACCTTGCCATCTGGTTGGTCGACGGGATCGGCGGCGACCGCAATCTCGATGAAGGTTTCAAGTGGATGCGACGGGCGGCCGAGGGCGGCAATGTCGTGGCGCAGAACAAGCTGTCGCATCTCTATGTCAATGCGATTGGCACGCGTCCCGATCCGGTCGAGGCTGCCAAGTGGTACGTGCTGTCGCGCAGGGCTGGATTGAAGGATCCCGCGCTGGAGGATTTCTATCTCGGGCTTACCGAAGAACAACAGAAGGCGTCGTTGAGTGCGGCCAATAAATACCGGTCGTCCTGACGAGTTCAGCGCGTTACGGCGTGGCGCGTCTTTCGCGAGCGCAAAGGACGCTGTAACACTTTCACCTGCTGCATAATCCTGTCCTTAAATCGATTCCAATTTAAGGAATGATGCAGCGGACTTGAACTTTCGGGGGTTTTGTGGTCTTGAAGCGCCGGATTGGCTGGCCGGTGGGCACGGCCCGGACTTCTTTAGGACATGCTTCCCATGAAAATCAGTGGCAGCGAAATTCGCCCCGGCAGCGTCATTGAACACAATGGCGGTCTTTGGGCCGCGGTCAAGAGCGCCACGGTGAAGCCGGGCAAGGGTGGCGCCTTCAACCAAGTCGAACTCAAGAACCTGATCGACGGCACGAAGCTCAATGAGCGCTTCCGTTCGTCCGAAACCGTTGAACTGGTCACGCTCGATCTCAAGGACTTCCAGTTCCTGTATGAAGAGGGTGATGCCCTGGTGTTCATGGATGTCGAAAGCTATGAACAGCTCGAGCTGCAGAAGGACTTCGTTGGCAATCGCGCCACCTTCCTGCAGGACGGCATGATGGTTTCGGTCAAGCTATACGACGAAAAGCCGATCGGCATCTCGCTGCCCGACCAGGTGGTGTTGACGATCGCGGAGGCCGATCCGGTGGTAAAAGGGCAGACGGCCGCGTCGTCCTACAAGCCGGCGATCATGGAAAATGGTGTGCGTGTCATGGTGCCGCCGTTTGTCGAGGCTGGCGAGCGCATTCTGGTCGATACCAATGAAATCGCCTATCTCCGCCGCGCGGACTGATCCGCAGCGGCAAATTTAAATTTCTCCGGCCCTTGCTGCGGCCGGTTTTCTGTTTCGAAGGAAAGCCAAATGGCACGCTCAGCTCTTCTCAATGTCATGGTCCAGGCCGCTTTCAAGGCCGGCAAGTCGCTGGCGCGTGATTTTGGCGAAGTGCAGAACCTGCAGGTCTCGCTGAAGGGACCGGGCGATTATGTCTCGCAGGCCGATCGCAAGGCGGAAAAACTGATCCGCGAAGAGCTTCTAAAGGCGCGTCCGACCTATGGCTTCCTCGGCGAGGAGAGCGAAGAGATTATCGGCACCGACGGCGCCCATCGCTGGATCGTCGATCCGCTCGACGGCACGACGAACTTCCTGCACGGCATCCCGCATTTTGCTATCTCGGTAGCGCTTGAGCGCCAGGGCGAGATCGTAGCCGCTGTCGTGTTGAACCCGGCGACCGACGAGCTTTTCACGGCGGAGCGCGGTGGTGGTGCCTTCCTCAACGATCGCCGCCTGCGCGTCGCTGCCCGCAAGAGCCTGTCGGATGCCGTCATCGGCACCGGCACGCCGCATCTGGGCGTTGCCAACCACGGTACCTATCTCGTCGAACTGCGCCATGTGATGGGCGAAGTTGCCGGTGTTCGCCGCATGGGCGCTGCCGCCCTCGATCTCGCCTATGTCGCCGCCGGCCGTTTTGACGGCTTCTGGGAGCGAGGCCTACTGCCTTGGGACCTCGCCGCGGGAATCCTGCTGATTCGCGAAGCCGGTGGGTGGGTCGCCGATATCGACGGCGGCAACAAGCCGATGGACGACGGCTCGATCGTTGCCGGCAACGAATATATCCGCA
>UCOA01000279.1 GCA_900474095.1 Hyphomicrobiales bacterium
GAGCCGAGCGGCTCGCCGCTGTCCAGATAACTCTCCACGATACGACGGAAAATTTCGCCCGAACGCTCGTCGAGCGCCGAAAGCCTCTCCCGCATCGTAGATTTATCGACCACCATTCTAACGCAAAACCCATTCTGTTCAGATCAGCTGAAATATAGTGATCCCGGCCCGGATAGCAAAAGGGAAATTTGCCCGTAGGCCTTCGGGCCCCAGCACTTGGCCCGTCATTTGTTCTTTTCCTCGCAAGTGATTTCCCTTCCTCCCAACATAGGCTAGAAGGCTGACAAACATCACAGGAGTTCATGATGCGGCCTTCCGGCAGAAAAACCGACCAGATGCGCAGAGTCTCGTTCGAGCGCGGCGTTTCCAAACATGCTGAGGGGTCCTGTCTCGTCAAGTTCGGGGATACCCATGTGCTGTGCACCGCAAGCCTCGAAGACAAGACGCCGCCGTGGCTGCGCAACAGCGGCAAGGGCTGGGTGACCGCCGAATACGGCATGCTGCCGCGCGCTACCGGCGAGCGCATGAAACGCGAGGCCGCCAACGGCAAGCAGAGCGGCCGAACCCAGGAAATCCAGCGACTGATCGGACGCTCGCTCAGGGCCGTGGTCGACCTGCAGGCACTCGGCGAACGGCAAATCTCGATCGACTGCGACGTTATCCAGGCCGATGGCGGCACCCGCACGGCCTCCATTACCGGCGCCTGGATCGCGCTCCGCGATTGTCTTGCCTGGATGGAGGCGCGCAACATGATCAAGGTCGAGAAGGTCCTGAAGGACCACATCGCCGCCATCTCCTGCGGAATCTTTGCCAACCAGCCGGTGATCGACCTCGATTACCTGGAAGACTCGGCTGCCGAGACCGATGCCAATTTCGTCATCACCGGCTCCGGCGGCATTGTCGAAATCCAGGGAACCGCCGAAGGCAAGCCTTTCTCGGAAGAAGAATTCGGCATGCTGATGGGGCTCGCCAGGAACGGCATCGCCGAGCTGGTCGCCCTGCAGAAGCAGGCGATCGAGGGCTAAGCCATGGCCGCGGCATTCGAGGGCATATTGGAGACGGCGCTTTATGCGGCTGATCTCGACCGGGCGGAGGCGTTCTACGGCTCCGTTCTTGGGCTCGAAAGGATCAGCCGCGCCGGCAACCGGCATGTCTTCTTCCGCTGCGGTCCCGGCGTTCTCCTGATCTTCAACCCGGCGGAAACGGTGAAACCGCCGCCGGAAAACGGCTTGCGGGTCCCGCCGCAC
>UCOA01000177.1 GCA_900474095.1 Hyphomicrobiales bacterium
GATGATGCCGCCCTTGGTCTTTGCTTCAGCCTCGATACGGCGCACGACGACGCGATCGTGCAGCGGACGAAATTTAGTATCAGCCATTATGGATTCCTTAGCGGGATCGTAGCCGAATGGCTTCTCCCGTCGAATACTGTAGCACTCTCTACCTCAGAGTGCTAGCAATCATTCGGCAGCAGGCGACAATGATAACCCGTTTAGCCAAATATTTAAAACATCGACCCGATCTAGTATGCTAGAGAGACGCGGCTATCCGATTAACGGGAGGCCTCCAATGAAATCGTTCTTCGATTCCATTTATCACTTTGACTATGTACTTTTTCTCATCAAGTGGACATTGGCGTTGTCCTTGATGCTTGGCGCCTATGTGGCGCTACACCAGGCATATTTCTAGAGAATTTGTTCGGCTGATCTTCCTTGAACGGCCCCTATTCACTTGTGACGACGCGCGCCGTCAGTTTCCTGAAGCGCGACCAAAGGATCATTGATGATTAAGTTTCGCCCAAAGACTGAAGCTGAGGAGAAGAAGCTACCCCCTGCCCCTGTGCCGGGCAAACCCGACACCACGAAGTTTCCGGATGCGAAGACGTCCGCGGGCGACTAACCGTGCGCAGCATCCAAAATTCACCCCTTACTGGACCCCTGGGGCTTGACCATGGGGTTCTCCACAAGGGGGTCAAATTTGCACGCCGAAATACATGTACCAGGAAGCCCAGCGGCGGCCGGGCTTCCAAAGAACGCGCCCCCGCCCGGGAGATAACACCTGTGAGATCATCTGAAATTACGCGACCACGATATCGATGGCGGCCGCTGGAACTCTCTCCGGAAAATGATTTCGTCGGCTTCGACGGCGAAATCCTGATCGGGCGAATATTTCTGGAGCCACGACCACGGTTCAAGGGGTTATGGCATTGGTCGAATATCAGGAGCGAAACTGCCATTGCTTCGCAAGGCTACGCCGCATCAGCCGACCTCGCGGCCGTCACGGTCGAGGCGTTGTATGATGAACTAAGGGCTTTCAAAGGCAATGCGTTAGCAAAAAGCCAATAAGCCATTGATATTGATCAGCCTTCGTAGCGTGTTGCCCGATCAAGGATTCGACGGTCACTGAACAAACGAAAATTCGTACCCTTCGGCATATCTCACAGGAGGAACTTCATGAACGTTGATTTCGCAATTAACGGACGCCATGTGCGTGAGATCAAAGTGGTACTTCAATCCGTGGGGATTAACGAGGGAACCGAGTACGACGCACTGCCATTCAACCCCGCAAGCCGGGCAAGTGGCCATCACACGTTCGCGTTTCGCGACAAGCAGGCTGCGACTACCTGGGAAAACCATGTCAAGCAACCCACTCGTTTACATCGCTGATCCTGTAGTCCCAGCGTCGTGAACACTGGGAAGAGGTTGTACGAAACGAGAGTAAGGCACCACGACCTCAGTCTTTTGATCTGCCGGATGTGATGTCCCCGGCACGGTTGCATATGCGTTATTTTGGAAAGTCCCTGGTGAATGCATCGAGCACGTCGATGAGGACTTCATTCACTTTATCCGTGGTGAAATCGTTCATGCTGATCACGTTGTGCCCGATGGACACGCTTTGCGCGGATGATCGGCGATAATGCTGAAACTGGATATGATCCTCTGTCAAGCTGACGGCGCTTCTGATGGAGCGACCGGAGATTTCGCTTGCGATTTCCATCTCGACTTTTGACGAGGTCCCCGGAGCCGGCTCCGTAAGTCGCATTTTCGGCATATCGGCCATCTGAAGTTTCTGGTTCAAGACCTCGATCGCGCTCTCAATCTTGGGGCGGAAGATCTGCACCCAATTCTTCTCCACCCATTGTTTTTGATCTGCCCTTTTTGTTTTGGCCAGCTCAACCTCTTGCTGCTTTCGTCTTGCTTCGCTCTCAATGCGGCTTCCCATTGCAAGAAGTTTAGTCAGACGCTCATCGGTGAATTTGGACATGGTCATCCTCTGAAATATTGAAACTGACAGCTGGCAATCGAAATTGCAAAAATCAGAGGCAACTCAGCATGGTGGCCTATAATCTTCCCGCTCCTAAGCAGGGTGAGAGACCGCGCCAGGGCAACGGCCCCTCTGCCGTTCGACGACGATGCCGTCGATGCCAACGACCAATGCGGCTGTGGGGAAACGGATGGGCGTCATCTGCGCCCATCGACCGGTTTCACAGGGTCTTGGTAATCTCAAGCTCGCACGATTTTGCCAGTTCGGTGTTTGGCTTGTCTGCACCGAGCGGGGTTGCCCAACCGGCTTTTTCCACGATGCCACTGCGGGAATATGCGCCGGCAGCTTTGAGTTCGGCCAGTACGGCGGCAGCCAATGGATCGGCCTTGGACTTTTCGACGCAATAGGGCGTCAGGACCTTTGCAATCCCCGACGAGGTTTCGGCTGCAGAATTCTTTCGCGACGTGCCGCCGGTCACCCAGCCGCCCCATGTAAAACCAAGGATGGCCATAGCGATAGCGCCGACTACCGCGCCGTTCAGGGCGGGCTTCGTCCAGGTAGGAATATCCAAGGTATGATCCAATCTTTTGAGAAAGCCGAAACACATAATTGTATGCCGGAACCCATCAGCGGTGGCCGAGAGCGATGAGACTTCCGCTGGCAGCTTTAGTGGCAATCCGCCCTGGCTATCTGCGATGGGCGCTGTCCACCACCACTTTCGAAATTATCAGCTCGCGCACGCTTGCTGGGACAGCCTGCGTCGCGACAGAAAAGTTGCGAGTCCTGAGGGTCAATCTTTTTGCTGAGCCCCGGACAGGGTCGACTGCATCAGGATTTGACTTCGAGCGTCTGGTGCTTTTGCCAGAGCGCTTGTCAATGAGCTTGCGAGCATGGCGGTCGACGGCTACTTCCCCGAATGGCAAGGGACCGAGCCTTCCAAAAGGATGCGTTCAGCCTTGCTGCGAAAGAGACGCGGCGGGTCGGATCGAAAGGGTCGTTACAAAGCCGTTTGAAATCTTGCCAACACCATGCATCCTTTTGCCCTTAGAGGCGTTTGTTCGACCAGAGACACAGGTGAGGACATCCAAGATGCAAGGTGGCGGTAGAAAAGGTGGAAAACGCAACAATTCGGTCCAAACCAACGAGTTGGAGGAGTACTTTTCAGCGCTAAGTACCGAAACGAATGAGCATGCCGAGGAACGCTTAACGGTGGCACCGGCAAACGATACGTCCGCGTTGGCGGAAGAGGTGCGCCGGCTAAAAGCATTCGTGGCACATCTAGGGGACCAAATATCGGAACTCCCCGATCAACGAGATATCCGGGCAGGGAAGAAACGGGGTTTTTCTAGAGGGATTGTCACTGCTTCTGGAATTGCGACAGTGCTAATTGCGGTTGCTGCTTTGGGCGTAGCCGCACGCTTTTTATCCCAGCGCCGATAGACATGATTCGCAATTGCAATGCGCCTTATCACGCTCATGGATTCGTTTCCGGTGTTTGGCTGGCGCGGAGCCGCGCGGTCCGCTGGTCCTGGTGATGTTAGGATCTCCCCATGGATATCCTAGGGTACAGCGCAAAGAACGACAGATACGAGTATTGGTTGATCGAACCAAGCAAGGTCGAATTGAGCAGCTCCTCGCGGCTGTACCTTCATTCCAATCGAAACGACCAAACGATGGGGCCTCGTTCATGCCACTTCCTTATGTGACGCCAAACCGCTCCAGCATCTTCTTGAGCTGCAAGTTCTGTGAATGAAGGTGCTCAGCCAGCAGCCTCCTGAGCCGCTTGTTTTCCGCATCGAGGGCGGCCACTTCATCGAAGGAAATCGGATCTCTGGCTGTCTTCGATTGCGCGCTTTGCGCCGCATTCGTATCCATCGCAATGCGAGCGAGCTCGTCGGCAGAGGCATGCCTGGCGCGCAGGTGAGGAGTGCCACCTGACGGACTTGGAGGCTGCGACATCGGCTGGCTTTCCTGCGCTTGCGCCGCAACTTCGGCAGCCGGACGATCGGCCTCATGCAGCTTCAAGGCTTCGACCTCTACGCCATTCGACCCCTGTATCGTTGCTCGTGCAAGGTCGGCGTCGAGACGGTGTTCGAGGGCAAAACGCGAATTCATCGAACCAGACAGCACGTTTTCACCTTCGTCAGGTGTGCCAGGGTTTTCATTCGACTTGAAAAAATGCGACGTCTTATCTTCCACTTCGCGGGCCAAAGCCTTGAAGTCTGTGTCGCCCCAGATCGAGTTCGTCGGTGCCCTCAGCCGTCGCCGCCCCGATTTGAATTCAACAACGAATGTCCGCTGTGGCGTTTTCATTTGCTCTCGATCCTAAGCAACCGTCAAAAAAAACCAACGCCGATCGGCGCTACCTTCATTTGCCCGCCCCAATTAAGAAATTGGAGGGGGCCCGATTTTTTGGCGCAGCACAAGTCCAGCGGCCAATGGAGAAACTGACCGCCTGAGTGTCCAACTTCAGATTAACCCAGCCCGAGCTTCTTGCGCAGTTCGGTATTTT
>UCOA01000215.1 GCA_900474095.1 Hyphomicrobiales bacterium
CCTAGTAGATCACCACACTGCGGATGCTTTCGCCGGCATGCATGAGATCAAAGCCCTTGTTGATGTCTTCGAGCGGCATGGTGTGGGTGATCATCGGATCGATCTGGATCTTGCCTTCCATGTACCATTCGACGATCTTCGGCACGTCGGTGCGGCCGCGGGCGCCGCCGAAGGCTGTGCCCATCCAGTTGCGGCCGGTGACCAGCTGGAAGGGCCGCGTCGAGATTTCCTGGCCGGCGCCGGCAACGCCGATGACCACCGACTTGCCCCAGCCGCGATGCGACGCTTCCAGCGCCTGGCGCATCACCTTCGTGTTGCCGGTGCAGTCGAAGGTATAGTCGGCGCCGCCGATCGTATCGCCGTTGCGCTTGGTCATGTTGACCAGGTAGGGAACGATGTCGTCGCCGACCTCCTTCGGATTGACGAAATGCGTCATGCCGAATTTTTCGCCCCAGGCCTTGCGGTCGTTGTTGATATCGACGCCGATGATCATGTCGGCTCCCGCGAGCCGCAGGCCCTGCAGCACGTTCAGCCCGATGCCGCCCAGACCGAAGACGATCGCGGTCGAACCGATTTCCACCTTCGCGGTATTGATGACTGCGCCGATCCCTGTGGTGACGCCGCAGCCAATGTAGCAGATCTTGTCGAACGGCGCGTCCGGATTGACCTTGGCGAGTGCGATCTCCGGCAAAACGGTGAAGTTGGCGAAGGTCGAGCAGCCCATGTAGTGGAAGATCTTGTCCTTGCCGATGGAAAAGCGCGAGGTGCCGTCCGGCATCAGGCCCTGACCCTGGGTGGCGCGGATCGCGGTGCAGAGATTGGTCTTGCGCGACAGGCAGGAATAGCATTCGCGGCATTCCGGCGTATAGAGCGGGATGACGTGATCGCCCTTCTTCAGCGAGGTGACGCCCGGGCCGACATCGACGACGATGCCGGCGCCCTCATGGCCGAGGATGGCCGGAAACAAGCCTTCCGGATCGGCACCCGACAGGGTGAACTCGTCGGTGTGGCAGATGCCGGTCGCCTTGACCTCGACCAGCACTTCGCCGGCGCGCGGGCCGTCAAGTTGCACGGTCATGATTTCGAGAGGCTTGCCAGCCTGCACGGCGACTGCTGCGCGAACGTCCATTTTCGGTCCTTAATCTGTTGGGAAATTTTTTGCCTGTCGACAGTGCAGTCATTCGAACGGTGAAGTTCAGAGAGCCCTCTGCAACTCTGGCAGAACCTCGAACAGATCGCCGACGAGACCATAGTCGGCGACCTGGAAGATCGGGGCTTCCTCGTCCTTGTTGATGGCGACGATGACCTTCGAGTCCTTCATGCCGGCGAG